>NZ_JAJBJD010000018.1 GCF_021811875.1 Candidatus Bandiella numerosa
TCCAAAGAGAGAATTTTCAAAAAGCTAAATTTATTTGGGATGAAGCTATCCAAGAGATAGCTGCTGCCTAAAATTTAAGGGTCAGGGTTGTGTTGCGGCCATATTTCCATTAACTTGACGGTGCCGTCACAGCCTTTAATAATGTCGGATTTTGAGCATATGCTTCATGGCGCTGGTAAGATGGAGTACTTTTTATATCTGCTATCTCTTTTTTGGTAGCATCAAGTTTATCCTGTAATCCAGTAGTTTTTGCTTTATTGTCTATTTCTCCTAATTCCTCATACAATTTCTTCAATCCATCGTGTAAATCCTTTACAATTGGCGAATCATCTTGACATTGTGATTTTTCTAGATCGAATAACCCAGCCAATTTCTTGGCTCTTGCTTCAAGTTTACCCTCAAACAGAGGATCATTTTTATTGGGTAGATTCCCTTCTTCTTGTTGCAAATCTAGTTCTACTAAGAGAATGATTTGTTCCCAATATGATTGTTCAAATCCTCTTTTTTTCAATTTTTTTGACGCAAAATCAGTCATACACCACCATCCTTTTTAATAAAATTAGTCCACCTCCGAGTAGTACATCAATGATAAGTAAAGTGCAATAAAAATCTACAATAAAACCTAACTTAATATCCTTGACATTACAAAGAGAAAAATGTTACTCTTTCGGACAAAATTAAAAGATGGACATGAAAATAGCAATTATAGGTTATGGAAAAATGGGCCAAATGATTGAAAAAGAGGCTGCGAAATTGCAAATTCCTATATCTAAAATAATTAATAGCAAAAGTGAATTGTTGTCATATAATTTTGGAAAAGACGAAGTTGCTATAGAATTTACCGAGCCATCGACATGTTTAGAGAACATTGAAATCATCTCCTCAAGAGGAACGCATGTAGTATGTGGTACTACTGGATGGTATAGTAGCATTCAAAAAGTTCAAAAATTAATAAATGAAACTAAAATAGGATTCATTTATGCATCCAATTTTGCCATTGGAGTTAACGTATTTTTGAAAATTATAAAAGAGGCTTCTATTATAATAGACAAATTTGATGAGTATGATGTCATGGGGCACGAGATTCACCATAATAAAAAAAAGGATTCACCTTCAGGAACAGCGTTGACAACTGCACAAATAATAATTGATAACATCACACGTAAAAAACAAATCATTACTGAGAGGGTTGATAGAGAAATGAAGCCTGACGAGATTCATTTTAGTTCTTCAAGATGTGGTAGTGTTATTGGTAAGCATGAGGTGATATTTGACAGTCCTGAAGATTTTATAAAAATCTCTCATGATTCCAAAGGAAGAAGTTGTTATGCAAAGGGAGCATTAAATTGTGCCAAATGGATAAAAAATAAAAAGGGTTTTTATAATATTGAAAGTTATATGGAGGAATTATTAAATGTCTAACAATTACTCTGGGCTGTATACTGCATTAGTCACACCGTTTAATGAAGATAAATCAGTTGATTACAGAGCTCTTGAAAAGCTAATCGATGAGCAAATTCAAGCAAAAGTTGATGGATTGGTTATTTTAGGAACCACTGGTGAAAGTCCAGTAATTAATGACATTGAAGCAGAAAAAATTATAAGCCTTGCAGTTAAAATTTCAAAAAATACAATAAAAATTATCGTAGGTACTGGAAGTAATAATACTGAATTAGCAATAAAAAAAAGCAAGCAAGCGCAAAATCTTGGAGCTAATGCCATACTTTCTGTAAACCCTTATTATAATAAACCTCCGCAAGAAGGTTTATATAGGCACTTCAAACAAATAGCCGATTCAATAGATATTCCTGTGATTTTATATAATATCAAAGGTAGAACTGCGGTTAATCTTGAAATAGAAACGTTGTTGCGGTTATCTCGGCACAAAAACATAATTGGTGTAAAAGAAGCAAGTGGTGATTTATCTCAGATAATGGATGTGATTAATCAAGTTGATAATGATTTCTTTGTATTATCAGGAGACGATGCTTTAACATACCCTATAATGTCTTTAGGTGGACACGGAATTGTATCAGTAATCTCTAATATTTTTCCAAGAGAGATGAAAAATATTGTTTGGCAATGTTTTACTAGTAATTTTGAAGCTGCCAAACAAAGTCATTATAAATTATATAATTTAATGAAGGCGCTTTTGTCTATATCAAGTAACCCAATTCCTGTAAAAACAATACTTGCACACATGGGTAAGATTAAGGAAGAATTTAGATTGCCTTTATGCCAATTGGGTGGCGATGATAAACAAAAATTAATTAAATTTTACAATGAAATCAGTGGCTGATTTTTATAAATATCATGGACTCGGCAATGATTATATTGTAATTGATCCTAATAAATTGAACTTCAATTTAAAATTAAATGAAGAGAATATAAGACTAATATGTCATAGAAATTATGGAATAGGATCAGATGGCATTTTGTTTGGTCCAATAATTAAAAATGGCAAAATTTCTTTTCAAATTTTCAACCCTGATGGCTCAGAAGCAGAAAAAAGTGGTAATGGTATACGAATATTTGCCCTGTATATTCACGATCAAGAATATATTAAAGAAAACAAATTTGAGTTATACACTAAAGGTGGGATGGTAGGAATTGATATCCTTGATTTAAAATCTAGGCTGATTAAGGTAGCTATGGGTGAGTATTCATTTTTAAGTGAAAAAATACCAATGAATCTTGCTTCTAAAGAAGTACTTAATCACGAAATCAACTTGCTTGGTGAAAAAGAATCAATTAGTTGTGTAAATATTGGTAATACTCACTGTGTGCTATTTAAAAAAAACGTTACTGAAGATTTAGCGAAAAGATTAGGCCCGTTGTTAGAAAATCATGAGCTATTTCCGAACAAAACAAATGTACAATTTGTTCAAATTTTGGACAGAGCTAACATTAAAATAGAAATCTGGGAAAGAGGGGCAGGCTATACTTTAGCATCTGGCACAAGTAGCTCTGCAGCAAGTTGTGTTGCGCATAAGCTTGGTTTTGTAGATAAGAATGTTATAGTTCATATGAAAGGTGGTAATGTAGGTGTTGAAATAACTGATGAAGGGTTGTTTTTAACTGGTGAAGTTGCTAGAATTTCAAGTGGTGATTTTGCTAAAGATTTTATTGAAAAAATATTAAAATAATAGTTAGTTATGGACATTATATACTCAAAAATAATAAACGAAATTGGAGAATATCCTTTTTCGGAAATCTACAAAAAGGTAGCTGATCTAAAACAAAGAGGTGTTAAAGTTATTGATTTTGGAGTTGGAGATCCTAAAAGCCCTACTCCAGATTTTATTATTGATAATCTTTCAAAATTTGCCAGAAATAGAGCATATTCAGGCTATCCAAGCTATATTGGAGATATAAGCTACAGAAAAGCTTGCGCAAATTACATGAAAAGAGAATATGGCGTAGATCTTAATCCTGAGACAGAAATTTCATCAACTATCGGCTCAAAAGAGGCAATTTTTAACTTTCCAGCAGGATTTATAAATTCAGGCGACATAGTAATTTGCCCCACGCCTGGGTATCCAGCTTATAAGACAGGAACAAAATTTAGAAAGGGTAAAGTGCATTTTACTCCCTTACTCGAAAAAAATGATTTTTTAATAGATTTTGCATTAATACCAGACGACATTGCGCACAAGGCTAAAATAATATGGACAAATTATCCAAATTCACCTACAGGAGCTTCTGCACCTAGAGAATGGTTGCAAGTTTTAGTTTCTTGGGCTAAATATTTCAACGTAATAATTGCAGCTGATGAAGGATGCTATAATGACATTTATTTCGGAGAAAAACCTACAAGTATATTAGAAATTCAAAAAACTGGTGTGATAACGTTTTATTCACTTTCAAAACGCAGTAATATGACTGGTTATAGGGTAGGATTTGTGGCTGGAGATGAACGTATTATTTCTGGGTTTAAAAAAGTAAAAACCAACATTGATTCTGGTACTCCGACCTTCATACAAGATGTAGCAACGCTTGCACTGAATGATCAGATGGAGGTACTAAAAATGAGAGAGGAATATAGGAAAAAGCGTGATATAATGATAGAGGCGCTTACCTCTTGTGGCCTAGAAACCCCCAAAGGTGATTCAACATTTTATGTGTGGCAAAAAACACCAAAAGGGCAAAATAGTATAAAATTTTCTAACACCCTCATAGAATTGGGAATTATTGTTACTCCTGGCCAGTTAATTTCTGATGAAGCAGATGGGATAAATCCTGGGCAAAATTTCGTTAGATTTGCGCTAGTTCCAACTATGGAAGAGATAATTGAAGCTGCAACAAGAATTAAAGAAAATTTAAAAGTATAATGTAGCTTCACTTCTGCAGATAAAAACTTCCATTACTAATAAAGACTTAGATCAAGAGTGGTGCAGTGCTCTATGCATAAATTTTACAAAATAGCTTTTAATACGCAATATATTAATATTCTCAGTTATCAATAACTATTGGGCACAGATGAAGTTGGATAATTTTTGCTATCCGTCTCTGATTTTTCATCATTATTTCTTATTTTCTTTCCAGACATCAAATCCTTAATCTCATCTCCAGTAATAGTTTCATATTCTATTAGTGCTTTTGCTAAAATCTCAAGTTTCTTTTTATGTTTTATAATGATGTTTTTTGCAATTTCATAACTATCTCTTAACAATCTATCAACTTCTTTATCGACTGTTTCAGCCAACTTACCAGATATATTGTGAGACTTCTCTATTCCAAATCCCATCATTGCATCTTCTCTATCTTCGCCAACCATTATAGGTCCAATTTTTTCACTAAACCCCCACTTCGTTATCATATTTTTTGCTATTTTTGTAGCCATTTTAATATCATGCGAAGCCCCAGTTGTAACCTTATCCTCACCAAAAGTCGCTTCTTCAGCTGCCCTACCACCCATATAAATAGCAATCTTAGCCTTCAAATAAGCTTTACTTTCACTAATTTTATCTGCTTCTGGGAGTTGCATAACCATACCTAAAGACATTCCTCTTGGAATTATTGTTGCCTTATGAATAGGGTCAGATTCAGGTAAATACAATCCCACTAATGCGTGCCCAGCCTCATGATATGCGGTAATTTCCTTTTCTTTTTCCGACATTACCATAGACCTTCTTTCAGCGCCCATCATTACTTTATCTTTAGCATGTTCTAACTCATGCATGGTAACTACTTCCCTATTTAATTTAGCAGCTGCAAGTGTTGCTTCATTGATTAAATTTGCAAGATCTGCCCCAGAGAACCCTGGGGTCCCACGAGCTATGACTTTAACATCAACATCAGGAGCTATTGGAACTTTTTTAATATGCACCTGTAATATTTGCTCTCTGCCCTTGATGTCTGGAAGTGGTACAGTAATTTGTCTATCAAACCTTCCAGGCCTAAGTAATGCCGAATCTAATACATCAGGTCTATTAGTTGCGGCGACAACAATTATACCTTGATTATCAGCAAAACCATCCATTTCTACCAACAATTGATTTAAAGTTTGTTCACGTTCATCATTACCTCCTCCATGCCCCGAGCTTCTGTGACGACCAACCGCATCAATCTCATCAATAAAAACTATACAAGGTGCGTGTTTTTTAGCTTGCATAAACATATCTCTTACTCTACTTGCTCCAACACCAACAAACATTTCAACGAAATCTGAGCCTGAAATTGTAAAAAACGGAACTCCAGCTTCTCCCGCCACTGCCCTTGCAAGCAAGGTTTTACCAGTTCCTGGTGCCCCTATAAGTAGACAGCCCTTTGGAATTTTACCACCTAATTTATCGAATTTTGCAGGATTTTTTAAAAAATCAACCACTTCTTTCAATTCTTCTTTAGCTTCATCAATTCCTGCTACGTCAGCAAATGTAACCTTTTTATTTTGATCTTGCATTAGCTTAGCTTTTGATTTTCCAAAACCCATGGCTTTTCCACCTGCCCCTTGCATATTTTTCAAGTAATATATCCAAATTCCTATTAAAACAATCATAGGTAGCCATGAAAAAACTATACCAAGTATGTTGCCCATAGTTGATTCTATGGGGACAATGTTTATTTTTACATTTTGAGCTCTTAAATCATCAATAAGTTGCGGATAAAATCTTGGCGATAATGTTGCAAAGCTTTCACCATTAGCAAGCTTTCCTTCAACATCACTACCCTTTATGTTCACTTCCTTAATTTCTCCATTTGATATTTTATCCATAAAATCGGAGAAAATTAGCTTTTTGTTTGATATGTTAGCCACATCTACAAAGCTGTATGCAACTATAATTAAAAAAATAATGCCCACCCACTTCATTAAATTAGTGCTGAAGTTACTTTTAAAATCTTTCATGACAAAGTTATATATTTAAGTTTATTGTTATTTCAAACTATAATTTCTAACATAATATGAACTATTAATCATCAAATTTATACTAATAATCCAAATTAAATGGTTATTAAATGTTCACCTTTTTTTGCAAAATATAAGTTAATTATTTCAGCTGATATTTCTTCAATAGCTTTTGATGTAACATCTACAACAGGGAAATTGTTCTTATTAAAAATTCTATTAGCGTATTTAATTTCATCTTTAATGCTAGTTGCACCAGTATAATCATTTTTGAAATTTTTTAAATCCTGTCCCATTAACCTACATTGCCTGATTTGAATCAATCGTTCAATACCTATTGTTAGACCTACTACCAAAGGTTTATCGATTAAAGAAAAATCATAATCAACGCCATTGATAATTGGCCAATTTGCAACTTTATAACCTCTTTGTGCTAAATATAATGAAGTTGGTGATTTGGATGTTCTAGAAACACCAGTCAAAAGGATATCAGCATTATTAAAGTCTTTACTTTGTTGCCCGTCATCGTGATTCACTGTGAAATTTATAGCTTCTATTTTCTTAAAATAATTTAGATCAGATAATATTTCTTTTTCTGGAGTTTTTTTGGACGTAAGAACGCCATAATATGAGCATATTTCGGAAATTATATTTGCAATTGGGGAAAAGCACTTTACGTTTAATTCGCTACATTTTAATTTTAAATGTTCTCTTAATTCTTTATTAAGTATTGTGTATATGACAATTCCCGGATTTTTTTGTAGCTCAGTGGCAATCTCATCTATTTGCTCCTTCGATCTTACCAATGGCCACATATATTCTTGCACCTCAATATTGTCAAATTGAGAAATAACAGCTTTTGTTACAGCAATAACTGTTTCTCCTGAAGAATCTGAGACCATGTATACACTTAAATTTGGAAGATTCATTGAATACCAGGTGAATAAATTAAAATTTTATACCATAGATATAGTTATAAAAGCTTGCATTTCAATGTATTAATATTATGATCTTCAAATTAACTACATATACATTTAGCTGCATGTTGAAGTTTATTGTTGCATTGTTATTTCCAATCTTTTTGCTAACAGGCTGTTTTACTAATGAAGCTGGAAAAGTGAGTAAGTCAAAAATGGGAGCAATTGGAGGAGGCGTAGCAGGAGCTTTAGTAGGATCGACTATTGGAGGAGGAAGTGGCAAAGGCATTGCTATTGCTGCAGGCGCAATCGTTGGCTCTATGGTTGGAAGTGAATTAGGAAAGAGTTTAGATCGAAGGGACTTAGAATTGCAGCAAAAAAGCCAAGTTAGCGCTTTAGAATATAACAAATCAGGTAGTGCATCAACATGGAAAAATCCTGATACTAATGCTTCTGGATATGTGAAGCCCACTAATACTTTTATAAATAGCAATGGACAAAATTGCAGAGAATACACTCAGGAGATAAAAATTGGTGACAAAGCCGAAAGGGGTTTTGGTACTGCATGCAGAAGATCTGATGGTTCTTGGGAAATAGTTAAATAAAGATAAATAAATATGGATATACAATATGAGCGATTTAAATCAAATGTTATCAGGTAAAGTTGGCTTGATAATGGGCTTGGCAAATGATAAGTCTATTTCATGGGGTATCGCAAAAGTTTGTAATAATTATGGTGCCAAATTTGCAATTAGTTACCAAAATGAAATACTTGCAAAAAGAGTTAAACCTCTTGCTGAGGAACTGAAATCTGATTTGCTGATAGAATGTGATATAAGCGATGAAACATCTATTGATAAAGCATTTGAATTGATAAAGGAGCGCTATGGTAAAATTGATTTTTTTGTACATGCAATAGCATTCTCTGATAAAAACGAACTTCAAGGTCGCTATGTTGATACTTCAAGAAGTAATTTTTTAAATACATTGGATATTTCTTGCTATTCCTTCGTATATACATCGAAAAAAGCTGCAGAAATATTAAAGCCTGGTGGTAGTATTCTTACATTAACTTACTATGGTGCCGAAAAGGTTATTCCGAATTATAATGTAATGGGTATTGCAAAGGCTGCACTTGAATCAAGTGTTAAGTATATAGCTGCAGATTTGGGTGAATTGGATATACGAGTAAATGCAATATCAGCAGGACCGATTAAAACATTAGCCGCATCAGGCATTGGTGATTTTAGAAGTATGTTAAAATTTAATGAAGAAAACTCTCCACTTAAAAGGAATGTCACGATTTATGACGTAGGGAATACAGCAGCATTTCTACTAAGTGACCTATCGTCAAATATCACTGGTGAAATTATATTTGTAGACGCTGGGTATAATATTTTAGGCTCACCAAGATTATTATATCAACAAAGCTAGGTATTGATTATGAAAAAAGTAGTTATTTTTTTCTATTATTTGCAAGCCTCGTAGGATGCAAACCAAAGGATCCATCAGTCTATGATATAAAAAGTCCTTGCGCTTCAAGTAAAAAAATATATACAAATGGTCATGAACCGTGTATTAAGAGAACTCCTATTGGAAACAAATTAGCATAATAATAAAATGGAAAGAACACTTAGTATAATAAAGCCAGACGCAACTAGAAGAAATTTGACCGGAGCAATAAACGGCAGGTTTGAAGGGCATGGTCTGAGGATTGTAGCTCAAAAAAGAATTAGGTTGACAGAAGAGCAAGCAATGTCATTCTATCGCGCGCACAAAGATAGACCTTTTTTTAATAGCCTGGTTGGCTTTATGATATCTGGACCTGTAGTAGTTCAAGTTCTTGAGGGAGAAAATGCTGTAGCCAAAAATAGAGAAATTATGGGAGCTACTAATCCTGAAGAAGCTGTAAAAGGCAGTATTAGACGGGATTTCGCTGAAAATATTGAAGCTAATTCAGTACATGGATCTGATTCTATTGAAAGTGCAAAAGATGAAATTACATTCTTCTTTAGTGAGTCCGAAATAGTGGGATAAATTTATTTAGCTATTGAGTAAAAAAGTTTTGTTTTAGTATGTTCAATATGATATAATTTCCAAGGTACTAATGGTCCCGTAGCTCAGTCGGTAGAGCAACTGACTTTTAATCAGTAGGTCACAGGTTCGAATCCTGTCGGGATCACCAAATTATAAGCACTTTTAGTAAAGCATATTTTCTAGGCCAATTTTTGTATAACAACAAAAGTAATTTAACTAATGCATAAAGTAAGCCTTATATACGTTACATGTTCTAATAAAATAGAAGCAAAAATAATTGCAAAAACTTTAGTTCAGGAAAAACTTATCTCATGTGCTAATATTATTGATAATGTCACCTCTATATTTGAATATGAAAACAAATTTCATGAGGAGGATGAAGCAATACTTATATTAAAAACACTATCGGGACATTTTCAAAAAATAGAAGATAGAATTATAGAGTTACACAGTTATGATACTCCATGTATTATTGAAATTAGGGCGTCAAACTCCTCAAAAAAATTTACTGATTGGTTATTGAATAGCTAATATAATCAGTTTGATGAAAAGCATTTTTCAAGGCACAGTCAAGTTAAAAATAGAATAAAATTCTGATATTGAATAAAAGATTATAAAATTGTAGGATTTAAAAAAATAAATATCAAAAAAGATGAAGGGCACAACAAACAGACATAGATATCCAATGATGATAATAGGACAGGCGATATGGCAATATCATAGATTTAATCAGAGCTATCGTGATGTGAGAGAGCAACTATTATACAGAGGAATAGAAGTAAGTCATGAAAC
>NZ_JAJBJD010000135.1 GCF_021811875.1 Candidatus Bandiella numerosa
TCTTGAATTCCTATTATTCTATCAGCTTTTATACCAAACTTATCGTTCTTCTTTATATGAATCTAATTTTTTAAATCCATTTATTGCATATCTTCCTTGCTTTGCATTTATGCAACGGCCTTTTTGAACAAATTTAAAAATGATTTAATAGTTTTTAGTTTTAAAAAATCCTCCTCATCTATAATTATTATCTTATACTTTGAATTGACTGGATTTATAGATAACTGTAGCAAACGTAACAGCGAATCAAATCCAAGTTCAGATTTTAAAAAAAGAATATTCTTTAAGGTTTTATTATACTCTGACAAAGATAAATGAATATTATGTTGTATTAATAAATTTTCTTCATTTTTATTATTTTCAGATTCTTTTAAAGTATTGAGTATACTTGCATTATCAAGATATAAATTTTTAAATTTTCCATAAATAAAATAATCTAATTCGGCAAGGATAAGAGAAATTGCAAGTGAAAAATTATCTTGTAAAAATGAATAAATGTAAAAATCAATATTTATATTTTTAAATTCCTGTATAGGGAAATTAATTCCTTTAATAATTCCATCAAACTCTTCTTGAGTGAAATCTCTCATTAATAAGGAAGTAAAAAATGAGCTTATTTGAGCAGGAGTAGCTCCTCCCTTTAAACAGGCATTCATGCACTTTTTAACATCATCACTGTTCAATGTTTGATTTTGAATTGACTGATTAATTAAGCGCTTTATTATCATTTTCGGAATTAAATATTTTACAAGATATACTAATCAAACCTGCTAAACTAATCAACGCACAACTAAGCCAAATAAAATTTATCATCGGATTGTATTGGATATGCACAGTGATTTTTTCCGAACTTTCAGGTGAGTTAATTGAGAAATAAATATCATATAAAACATGATTTATAGTGTCAATCTCTACAGTTTGTTGTTTTTCAATTGGGAAAAATCTAATCTCTGGATATACCTTGATGTTGTTA
Source organism: Candidatus Bandiella numerosa (assembly GCF_021811875.1). Lineage (GTDB taxonomy): Bacteria > Pseudomonadota > Alphaproteobacteria > Rickettsiales > Midichloriaceae > Aquirickettsia > Aquirickettsia numerosa_A. The sequence continues at coordinate 974 of NZ_JAJBJD010000135.1, forward strand.
TCAATTGATATTATTGCAGTCTTGGTTAGGTAATTAGATTTTGTTTGGTAATCTATATTTTCTAATTTAATATGCATATTCTTAAATAAAATAGTTTCTTCCAATTTGACTGTTTTTATAATCTCATCTTTTAGCCCATAGAACATTGAAATTGAGAAAATTAATAATGCAAATCCTCCATGAGCAATTGATATAGGCAATTTTCTAAAAGTTCTAGATTCTATGAATATTTGTACAGAGGATAAAATCAAAGGGATTGAAATAAAAATTCCAAATATTGAATATAAATTTCTTACTCCTAAATAATAAAAAATAGTAAAAGTGCAAATTAAAGAAGCAAAAATATAATTGAGAGTAGCTTTTATGGATTTTTTTTGTGATGTATTGCCGATTCCAAATATGCATAATGCAACTAATATCAAAGTAATAGGTGGAACCAAAAGGTTGTAATAGTTACTATTTATAGACAAATATTTTTGAAACACTACTTCCATAAATAATGGATATAGAGTACCCAGAGAGATAATAAATGCTATTATGCAGAGTATTATATTATTTAGTAAGATGTATCCATTAATATTCTTTGTTGTATCTATATGTAACTTTTTAAAGTTAAGGCCATATAACAATAAGGCGAAGCCTGAAATAAAAAATATTGAAATAAGAATAAAAAACCCTCTTTTTGAATCCTGAGCGAAAGAATGAACCGACGCAATTGTTCCTGACCTAACTATAAATGTTCCTATCATTACTAATGTGAAGGTTAATATACTTAGTAATATTGTCCAATTCAGTTGGGATGTGGATTTTTTAGGAAATTTCATTGCATGAATTAATGCTATTGAGGTTATCCATGGAATCAGAGAAGCATTTTCTACAGGATCCCAAAACCAAAATCCTCCCCAGCCCAATTCTCTATATGCCCACCATGCACCAGAACCAATACCTATGGTTAAAAAGCTCCAAGCAAGTAGCACCCATGGTTTTATTGATTGTATCCAGTAATCTGTATTTTTTGATATAAGTACTGATAAACTTGCCGAAAATGGTAATGAAAATCCAACATAACCAAGGTATAATATTGGTGGATGGAAAGAAACACCGATGTCTTGTAATAGGGGGTTCATTCCAAGTCCTCTAACGGGTGCAGGAATGATCCTTTCAAATGGATTGGATGTGGATATTGTATATAAGATGAACATAAACGTTAGCGCAGCCTGAAGAGTGAGTGTAAGATTTTTTGTTGGTAAATTATTGCTACAAAAAACTCCAAACAGAAATGTAGGAAGGGAAATTGAAATGATCCAAAGCAGCATTGAGCCTTCGTGATTGCTCCAAGAACCAGCTATTTTATAAATTAGGGGTTTTAATTTATGTGAATTATAAAGCACATTTAAAACGGAATAATCAGATATAACATAGCAAGCAATCAAAGATGCAAAGCTTAATATAGTTGATATGGCAATAATACCCCATAAAAAAATTGTAATTTTCAATCTTTTATGCTTTGGGACCACAGCGTTAAAAATTATCAAAAGCAATAGTATCAGTGATAAATGTAGAAAAAAATTTCCGACTTCAGCAAACATTACTCACCTGATATACTTACAGACTTATTACTTTTGAGTTACTTATAATATAAATAATTAATATATCAATATAATTCAATGGATATAGAATATCACTATTATATTACGTATTTGATAGCATTAACATCTGGCTTTGAAATTCATGAAGCGCATACAATTGCTTATAGTTCTCAATTTGTAGATGATAATCATAAGGAATACACCATATACAATGCAAATAATAGTCAAGATTATTATAGAAATTTTATTTCTGCAATTAATGAGAGAAATCTAAATTCTCAGAAATTAGATAGTATACTAATTCCGTTTCACTTTTTGCCAGATATTAAAATTAAGGATATTAGAAAAGAAAGGCCGTTGCATAAATGCAAAGCAAGGAAGATATGCAATAAATGGATTTAAAAAATTAGATTCATATAAAGAAGAACGATAAGTTTGGTATAAAAGCTGATAGAATAATAGGAATTCAAGAA
>NZ_JAJBJD010000019.1 GCF_021811875.1 Candidatus Bandiella numerosa
CTTTAAATATGTGTGGCTAAGATCAGCAAATCGGCATGCAACATGCTAATTTAGCATAATATTTTGTTAACTTTCTTGAATTCCTATTATTCTATCAGCTTTTATACCAAACTTATCGTTCTTCTTTGTATGAGTCTAATTTTTTAAATCCATTTATTGCATATCTTCCTTGCTTTGCATTTATGCAACGGCCTTTAGAATCAAATATAGAATCAAATCTTTTATCAAATATTTCATGAAATTTATGAACACACTTATGCTGCTCATCATTTTTATTCATGTGCTTTTTTATAAATTTATATGCATGATATATTGCTACATTTTCTAAAGCGCTTATATCATGGTCATTAATCTGATATTGTTTGGAGATTTTCGTTTCTAGTATATAAAACAGTATATCTTTAAATTTTTGATCTGCGCTTAAATCACATGGAAATTGCCAATAATGCATGTATGATAGGTCATTATCGCTAACTATATTTTGAAAAGCAAGCGTCTCTTTCTCTTTAGATTCCTTATCTTCAATAAATTTTGTGTGTTGAAGAACTATTTGGGCAGCTTCTAGATCTAGAGCATGTTTACTTGCGCGTAAACCTATAAATTTATTATATTTATGTGATTTAGCAATACTTTTTAATGTTTCATAAGCTTTTTCATTTATTGCTTGAGAGGCCAATTACCCCAAGGTCTCTTCACTATAACGTGAAAATAACATACTACTCAATTCAGTCATAAAAACTCCTCTTTATTTGTTAAATCTACCATTCTCCCTAAAATCATATGATAACTTTAGACTTACAATGGGGATTGTACTTAGGTATTGTGACAATTCAAGGATATTTATGTTAAGATTACGTTAAGAAATAAGGCGGTGGATCAAAAATAATTCATTAATTCAAATTCATAAAATAAAGTTTGCTTCATGTTTATTCAGAGCCGCTTTACATAACCTTTTAGGAAGAAGAGGCTTTTAGCGATAATTAAGCAATTTTTTTAAAAAATCGGCATCTTGCATTCATCATTCATATGTGGCGGAAGGAAAGGGATTCGAACCCTTGTTACTTTTAACAGTAAACACGCTTTCCAAGCGTGCGCCTTCAACCACTCGGCCACCCTTCCAAAAATATGCGTATGTTAATTTTATTGCAATATATAAAGCTTAGCTACAAAATTGTATTGACATATACTACAAATTTACAGTAATAAAAAGCTTTATATATTACTTTGTATTTTGTGATTAAATCTCTCATTTCCTTTAAACCATCTAATCACGTATCTGGTATACTCCTGATGGCGGTAAATGCGTTTTTTATGTCGCTGCTATATGTTATTGTAAAGATTCTCACAAATGACTGTAATTTTAGTTCAAACCAAGTTGGATTACTCTATAAGTTAAGCATATTGATGTTAACATTAATATCATGTCTGAAGTTAGGATTTGTCCATCATCTTAAAACAAAAAAGCTTTTTTTTCATGCTTTAAGGGGATTTTTTAGTGTCATGGGCTCACTTTGCATGTTTTATGCAGTGTCTGTTATGAATGTATTAAATGCAGCAGCAATTTCAGAATTGACACCAGTATTTATGGTTACAGCGGGGGTGTTGGTATTTAATGAAAAGTTAACAACGCCAAAAATAATTCTTTTATTGGGTAGTATAACAGGAATATTTTTTATTAAGGATTTTACTACTATAGGAAAAGATCTTAATCCAGGATATTGGTTTGCATTTTTAGCGTTGATTTTTTGGTCACTCAATAACGTAGTTATAAAAAAATTAACAAAAACAGAACATTCTCGTGCACAATTATTTTATTCCAGTTTATTTGCATCGATTTTTGCGTTTCCAATAGCATATTTTCAATATACATTTGATTTTACAAATTACTCACTTGATTTAAATATAGCAACTTGGCCTGATTTTTCTGCAAAAGCTATATTATTGATTTTATCAGCAGGCATGGCAAGTTTACTGCATAAAGTGTCTTTTTTTCGAGCGTATAAACTTGCTGATATGTCGGTAGTAGGCCCTTTTGATTATCTAAGATTACCTTTTACTGGTATTTTTGCTTATTTAATTTTAGATGAAGGTATAACTAATACTTATTCATTAATTGGATATGGCCTAATTGTATTAAGTGGAGTTTATTTTATTATGCATAAAGAAAAAAGCCCCAAATAAGCAAACGCAATATTTATTTTTTGTTACCCAGCGCATACAATTGATGCAATATAATAGCGGTTGCATTAGATACGTTCAGACTTTCTAGTTTTGGAGACATTTCGATTTTTACAGTTATATCGCTTTGCTTTAAATTTATATCTCTAACCCCCCTCCCCTCTGAGCCCATAATTAATGCAATTCTATTAAATTTGGTTACTTTTTGAATTGAGCTGGTACCATTTTGCACAACAGCAACAACCCAATATCCACTTTCCTTTAATTCGTTAAGCACTCTAGAAATATTAGTTACCTGAATATATGGCACACACTCAAATGCACCTGCTGAGGATTTTACCAAAGTTGCATTTTCCGATGGTGCATTATCTTTTGTTGTAATTACAGCATCAACGTTAAACCCAAGAGATGACCTAATAATTGCTCCTATGTTTTGTGGATCTGTTATTTGGTCTAAAAATAAAATGACACTATTTTCATTCACTGTTTTAAGCAGCCTTTCAACAGAAGTAAGTTCTAATTTTTTGACTTGTATTGCCACACCTTGGTGTACAGATTCTTGAATATCGATTTTTTCACTAATTTCTTTGTTAGTTAGGACCTCAACTTCAATATTTTTATTTTGAATAATATTTTTGTATTTATCTATAAGTTGATTTGTATTTTTAGTAACCAATATTTTATAAATTATTCTTGATACATTATTTATTGCAGAATCCACCGGATGCTTGCCATATAACCAATATATGTTACTACTTTGAATTTTTTTGCGCATTGATACTAAAAATCTAACCTAGTATAATTTTATCACTTGCTGCATTTCTTGCAAGCTCATCTACCATTTCATTATACTTATCTCCATTATGTGCTTTAACCCAGTGCCAAGAAGCATTTTGAGTTGAGTTTAACTTATCTAGTTGTTGCCAAAACTCAATATTTTTAATTTTACCATTTTTCCAATTGTTCAATTTCCAACTTTTTATCCATTCTGTTATGCCAAATTTTAAGTAATTACTATCAGTAAAAATTTGCAAGGTACTATTTTTAGTTATGCTTTCTAACGCCTTGATTGCAGCTGTTAATTCCATTTTATTATTAGTTGTATGTTGCTCAAATCCACAAATTTTCTTAATAACACTACCTTCTTTAACAAATACAGCAGCCCAACCACCAGGGCCTGGATTACCTAAACAAGAACCATCACAATATATCTTCATAAAAATGTCTAATATCTTTTTTGATTTCATGATATACTGGTGACCGTTAAAGTAAATAAATTTTTATAAAGCATGCAAACAGACTTACCTAAAAGAAATATTTTTCTTATACAATTAGCATTATTTACACTGTCAACCTTTCCGTGTTATTCACTAGAAAATGAAAAATACAAAGATATGAAAGATTTTGAAGAAGCAATTGATATTATTCAGAGCCAATATATTGATGAAGTAGAAAATAAAAAACTTATACAAAGCGCTATAAATGGAATGCTAAATTCTCTTGATCCTTATTCAACTTTTTTAAATAAGGAAGAATATGATAGCATGAAATCCAGCACAAAGGGTGAATTTGGTGGTATAGGAGTTGAAATTAATATTGTTGAGCAAGGTCTTTTAAAAGTTGTTTCCTCGTATAAAGGTTTGCCTGCATATGAAGCTGGTATTAAACCTGGTGACGTCATTGTTATGATCGATGATGAGGCAATAGGTAGTATGAGCATCGAACAAGCCTCTGATAAATTAAAGGGGGAACCTGGTAGCACAGTAAAACTAAAAATATATAGAGATTCAGGAGAGATTAAAGAATTAATTATAACGCGTGAAATTATCAAACTTATTCCCACAAAAGTTCTTTTTTATAACCAGGATAAAGTAATTTACGCAAGAATAGGTAGCTTCAATGAAAAAACTAGTCTTATACTTAAAAATGAACTGCTAAAAATAGTCAACAGCAATGCAGAAATTAAGGGTCTTATTCTAGATTTAAGAGATAATCCTGGTGGGGTTTTAGATCAAGCAGTTGAGGTTTCAAGGTTATTTTTAACCAATGGGAGAATTGTATCACTTAAAACTAAATTTAATAATGAAGCGATTATTTATGATGCTGAAGGAACTGACATAATAAAAGGATTGCCAATAGTAGTATTAATTAATAATGGCTCTGCTTCGGCCTCAGAAATTGTTGCAGGAGCGCTTCAAGATAATCAAAGAGCATTGGTTATGGGTGAAAAATCCTTTTGTAAGGGATTAGTACAAAATTTAATTCCTTTCAGTAATGGTTCTGCTATAAAGTTAACTACCGCTAAATTTCATACGCCACTTGGAAGATCAATTCAAGAAGAATGCATAATACCTAATATCGAAATAACCGCACCAACTACTGAATCTAGTGATAAAAATGAATTAAGTAGTATCAAACATCATGATTTTGGTAATTATCAAAATGATTACATACTTGAAAGAGCAGTAGATTTAGTTAAAGGTATTTATTTATATAGCGAACAAGGTCCGGAGAAAAATGAATAGATTTAGTTTTATATTATTACCAGCTATAGTGTTCATACTCTTGACATCATCATTTATTCCAAAATCTAATTGTTTGGAATTGGAAGCAACAACTGCAGAAAAAATGGACAAGTTACTAAAAAATGAAAATAAAAAATATAAATTTTTATACTTTTTTACTACTTGGTGTTATGAATGCAATGAATCTCTAGATCATATTTCACAAATACAATCTAATAGCAAATTATCAAAAAAATATGATTTTATTAATATTGCGTTAGATGATGATTTGAAAAAATTAAAAAAATATTCTAAAGAGAATAATCAGAATAAATCCAAAATATATTATTTCGGAACACAAAAAGAAACAGCACAGTTTTTTCTTATTACAAAAATCGGTTATAATAATGCAGTTCCTTATTACTGCATATTGGATAATAGTAATAACATAGTAATTGATGGGTATTTTGAACTTAGTGATATAGAAAAATATCTAGAAGGAGTTTCCAGAGTGCCGTCAAGTTAATGGAGATATGGGGGTCAATCATTTTTTGGCAGCAGCTATCACTTCTATACTTCATCCAAAATAGATTTATTTCTTTCAAGTTCTATGATTTTTTAATCTTTTATTCAATCTCATTGTTCTATTTTTGCTTTTTTATAGATACATGACGGTGCCCCCTCTTTGACACAGTTCATTTCAATATCTTGAAATTTTTCCTAATCCACTATCCGTACCCAATCTTTCCACATGAGATTGCCCTCTTTCGACTGACTGCTTACTTTTGGCTGCACTAATTTCATCATTAACTACTATCTTGTTCGTAACTCTTTCCAACTCGAATTTTTCTCCCATACATCTATCATAATAAAATTCCTCAAGCTTTTTATGATTATCCGCATTATGATGCACCAGCGGAGCGAAAATCTCTCTACTTCTATCATATGAAAAACTACCCATAAATGCCTTTTTAATATAATAATTTAACCCATGAATTTTTAAATCATCAGCTTTACTAAGCTCAACTCTCGGTATATTTTTAACACTTTCTAATTCCTGATTAAATTGCAATTTTACTTGTTCAGGATTATCAAGAGTAATTTCGCCCTGTGCAATTTTATTTTGTATATTTTTTATGGCTATTATTTCATTTTCAGTATTAATTATCATGCCCTTTAAAAAATCTAATCCTCCTCCCTGTGGATAATCCACCTCTAAACCTCCCCTTTTAAGCAAAACTTTATTAGCTTGCACCACTTCATACATTTCCTCTCTTTGTTTGCTAAAAGATTTTTGCTCATTTATAGCTGATACACCACCTACCATCATGCAAAATATACCAGCACTAATTGAAATTATATTACCAGTCATAACATTACCAATCAGCGGTATCAATGCTTCTGGAAAATGTTGCAATACATTTTTTATTTTTAATGTTTTATCCTCCCCATCCAATATTTCTCTCTTTTGCCATACCTCACCTAAAATTTTCTTCAATTCTGGAGATTGATCTAGAACTTCCAACTTTTCCTTATGTAATTCCATTATTTTTTCTAAAGCTTTTGCCTCCTTCTGTTGTACCCTTAAATCTTTTAAATTTTTACCATCAATTACCACACCTATTCCCAAACATAAAACTGAAATACTAACTGATACAGCTATTGCAATAGGGCCAAATGGGCTAAAAGCCAACATAGCAATGGAAAATAGAGTTATAATTTTTAATGTAGATGGACCAAAAAACAAGTCGAGTGCGCCCCATAAAAACGCTTTTGTCCTATTCCAAAAGCGCTTTTTTGCTTCTTCTTCACTTTTATCCTTGTGCTTAACTCCTTTTTTATCTTCAACATCTTTGTCATAATCATAAAGAGCCCCATATACCTTTATTACAATATTACTTAGGGCCACACTTATATCCTTAATTGGTTGCAACATAATTTATCTAATTTTAATATTCACAAAACATTCACTTAAGTTTACACTCATTCATATTCATAATTACATCCTAATCAATTAATTAAAATTAATCAAATTCATATATAAAACAATGATATAATTTTTACAACCGCCCCATTATTTCAACTTCGTATTGGTATCAAAAATTACCAGAATTGCTAATTTATTAATAAAAAACTTAACATAATCTAACATAAGTGGGAGATAGGAAGAAAATAAAAATCCTAATACTTTAAAATTTTGCCTTTAGTTTAATGTTTTAAAATTTTTAAAACATTTTTAGGCCTACCATTGCAATAATTATTAAAGCCATAAAAAACAATCTTAGAGGCGTTGTGGGTTCATTAAAAAACATGATACCAACCATCACAGCACCAATACCGCCAATTCCACTCCAAATTAAATATGCGGTGCCAATTGGTATTTTTGCTAGGGATTTAGATAAAAAATAAAAACTAAATACGCTAGATATCATAAAAACAACTATCCATATAGTTTTTGTAAAGTTCTCTGATAATTTTAGCGCTATAGCAAATACTATCTCAAAAACCCCCGCTAAAACAAGGTATATCCACGCTATCATAATTATACATCCATAAATATTAGAATCAGTTAATTAGTAATCCAGATTGGAAACTTTTAAAGCGTTGCTTTTTATAAAGTCCCTTCTTGGCTCAACTACATCTCCCATTAAAGTTGAAAACACCTCTTCTGCATCACTGGCATCATTTACCCTGACCTGTAGTAAAGTTCTATTACTTTGGTCAAGTGTAGTTTCCCATAACTGCTCAGGATTCATCTCGCCCAATCCTTTAAATCTTTGAATATAGAGCCCTTTCTTAGCATAGCTAAAAAGTGTATCAACTAAATCAATGATGGTAGAATTTATTTTTACAATTTCATCTTTGTATATAAATTCTCCTTTTTGCTTAAATTCGTTTAGTGTTGAAACTAAATCAACTATTATATCCTTATTTTTCTCTGAAAAGAGATTTTTGCTTACTTCATATACTTCTTTGACACTTTTTTCTAATTTACTAATTTGAATCCCTAATTCAGTTTTTGTAATTTCCCATTTTATAGCACTTTCTTTAAATAATTTGTTGAGTTTGATAACAAGTTCATCTGCTCTAAATGCAATATCTAAATCATTATTTTTGTTAAAAAATCCTAAAAATAAAAGCTCTTCTATGATATAATCAGGGATTTGGTTGCTACAATTCCTAATGATATTTGAAAACTTAATTAGTTTATCTAGTAATTTAGTCACACCATCTTCATTCAATTGTTCTGCGTCATATTTAACAATGCTATTTTTGACAATAATTTGCTTAAGATAATTATGAAGAGCTGCTTCATCCTTTAAATAAGTATCAGATTGTCCTCTTTTTACCTTATATAAAGGAGGTTGCGCTATATATAGATACCCTTTTTCAATTAAGGCTGGCATGTACCTGAAGAAAAAAGTTAAAAGCAGAGTTCTGATATGCGCTCCATCAACATCAGCATCAGTCATGATGATAATTTTATGGTAACGAATTTTTGTAAGGTCAAATTCTTTATCTTCAAGACTCACTCCTAAGGCAGTGATTAAAGTTCCAATTTCTGCGGAATTAAGCATTTTATCGAACCTTGCTCTTTCAACATTAAGTATTTTACCTTTCAGCGGCAATATTGCTTGAGTTTTTCTATCACGTCCTTGCTTTGCAGAACCTCCAGCCGAATCTCCCTCAACCAAAAACAGCTCCGATTTAGCAGGGTCTTTCTCTTGGCAATTAGCTAATTTACCTGGAAGTGTTGATATATGATGACCAATTTGCTTTCTGGATAAATCTCTCGCCTTTCTAGCAGCTTCCCTTGCAACAGCAGATTCAACCATTCTACCAATAATTACCTTGGCATCCTTAGGATTCATTTCAAGCCACTTAGAAAATTCTTCTGAAACAATCGATTCCACCACTGTACGAACTTCAGCACTTATCAATTTATCCTTCGTTTGAGAAGAAAATTTTGGATCAGGAACACGAACTGAAACGATCGACGTTAATCCCTCCCTCATATCTTCTGGGGAAATTTTGATTTTTTGCTTTTTTTGCAATTGATTTGTTTCTATGTAGTTATTAATAACCCTTGTTAGCGCCCCTCTAAAACCAGTTAAGTGTGCACCACCATCTTTTTGACGAATATTATTGGTAAATGTTAAAGTGTTTTCATGGTAACTGTTATTCCACTGAAACGCCACATCAGTGACTATATCATTTAACTCTCCTGTAATCCTGATGGTTTTATTAATCGCGTGTTTTGCTCTATCAAGGTATTTAACAAAGTTTAAAATTCCTCCTTCAAAGTGCAAATTTGCTAACTTTTCCTCTTCACCTCTTTTATCATATAACTCTATCGAAATTTCTGGGTTTAAAAACGCCAATTCTTTATATCTATGCTCAAGGGTGGCGAAATTAAAATCTATATGAGAAAACGTTTTATCTGATGGAAAAAATCTAACTTGCGTACCTCTTTTGCTAGGGTCAGGACTCTCTTTTGATTCTAATTCTCTAACCTTATGCCCGTGCTCAAAACGCATTGAAAATTCTTTCCCTTCTCTCCAAATTGTTAACTCTAACCATTCTGAAAGTGCATTTACTACAGAAACACCAACTCCATGCAAACCACCGGAAATTTTGTAGGAATTATCATCAAATTTTCCACCTGCATGCAACTGTGTCATAATCAATTCTGCAGCTGAAATCCCTTCACCTTTATGTATATCGGTTGGAATTCCTCTACCATTATCAATAACTGTAACTGAACCGTCTGAATTAAGTATTATTATAACTTTGTCGCAATAACCTGCTAACGCTTCATCTATTGAGTTATCAGTTACCTCATATATCATATGATGCAATCCAGAACCATCTTCAGTATCGCCAATATACATTCCTGGACGCTTTTTAACAGCCTCAAGCCCTTTTAAAACTTTTATCGAATCCGCTCCGTAATTTTGACTTTCGTTTGACATTTATATGGAAATAAAATTTTATGTGCCATGATAGCACAAAATTAAGGTTTAATCAAAACATCTGTTAACCACCACGCTCTATTATTTAGTAATTTTATTAATAAACATTTCTATTACAGAATTTCATAAATTAAGCATCAACTAATTCAGGGAACATAACATCCTCCTGACTTCATGCACTTTTTCGCTAGACAGCGCAATATTCCTGGGGTTTATTTTTTTCTAGGCACTACCACTTAAGTTTTTTTGTTAATTTAAATTTAGATTTTTAGAGTTGCTCTATACTAATTCAAATGGTGAATTAGTAATATTTATACCAAGGACTTTATATATCTTCCTGACTTCTTCAGTGATGACTGAAGGAATGCAGTATTTTTTATCAGTAGAAATATCTTTTAGTATACTTGCTTGAA
>NZ_JAJBJD010000020.1 GCF_021811875.1 Candidatus Bandiella numerosa
AATATTTTGTTAACTTTCTTGAATTCCTATTATTCTATCAGCTTTTATACCAAACTTATCGTTCTTCTTTATATGAATCTAATTTTTTAAATCCATTTATTGCATATCTTCCTTGCTTTGCATTTATACAACGGCCTTTTTAGGACAACAATTCAAAATATAAAACACAGAAATGGAAAAGTGGTGGAAGTTTAAAAAATATTTTTCGTAGATAAAAAATAATAAGTGTAGAGTAAAACAGAATTTGCTAACCTTACATTCCTTATCCATAATTCACGTTAATTATGAGTAAATGACTATACTCAGGGAATTGCTCAGCAATAATTTTGCCGGCAAGCACAAGGTTTGGGATAACTAATTGACATTCATAACCCCACTTCCATCACCGTTACAGGATGCGATTTAAATTCATCCATACCAATTTTCTTCCACCCGAGACGTTGATAGTACTCAGGCATTGTAGGATCAATAGCGAACAAGTAAAGTTTTTCAAAACCAAGCTCTTTTGCTTTATCGACTGTGACGTCAATTAGCATTTTGCCGATCCCTTGTTTTTGATATTTTGGATCAACAACAAGCGGACCAAGCCAAGGAGTAAGATCAAGGCGAATGCCATCATTTTCACGCAAAGAGCACATACCAGACGGCACATCACCATCTAAAGCAATAAAAGTGATCAGTAAATCTTTCAATTACCTGTTCAATCAAAATATCAGGCATCCAAATTTTACCTAAAACTTCATACCAAATATTTGCAAATGCTGGTACAGTGTGTGGATGGTTTTTTAAAAGGTCGATTTTGATCATACAGTACCTCTCATAGACTACTCAGAAGCAATGGATAAATTTTGATTCATCAAAAATTGTTTCAACTTCATCATTTTATCTGTGATTCACTAATTGAATTTGGCAATGTTTTGGTTTTTTCAAATTTTGATAGCAAGGGCAATATAATTAAAAAATGTGTAAAATACCAAATTGTAGAAATTTGACTAAATGTAATATATGGCTCCTCAGCAACTTCTCCTCCCAAATAACCAAGTGCGATAAAATTAATAAAAAATACATATGTAAAAATTCTGAATAAAGGTCTATAGTTGGCACTTTTAACTTTACAACTATCAAGCCAAGGAAGAACAAAAAGTATTAAGATGGCACTAAACATGGCAACTACCCCGGCAAGCTTATCTGGTATAGATCTTAAAATAGCATAAAAAGGCAAAAAATACCATTCAGGAACAATGTGAGCAGGAGTAACCAGGGGATTTGCATCAATATAATTATCAGGATGACCTAATAAATTTGGTTTAAAAAACACAAAATAAAAATAGATAATGAAAAATATGCCAAATCCAAAAAAATCCTTCACGGTATAATAAGGATGAAATGGAATAGAGTCTTTTTTTGACTTAATTTCTAAACCGGTAGGATTATTAGAGCCGTGTACATGAAGTGCAATGATATGAATTATCAATAATCCTAGAATTACAAATGGTAATAAAAAATGTAATGCAAAAAATCTATTCAATGTTGGATTATCTACAGAAAACCCTCCCCACAGCCAAATCACAATATCATCACCAATAAACGGCACTGCTGAAAAAAGATTAGTTATCACATTTGCTCCCCAATAGCTCATTTGTCCCCATGGTAAAACATATCCCATGAATGCAGTTGCCATTGTTGCTACAAAAATAAAAATCCCAAAGAACCAAACCAGCTCTCTTGGCGATTTATATGAGCCATAATATAATCCCCTACCAATATGTATATATATCGTTGCAAAGAACATGGATGCTCCAACTGCGTGGGTGTATCGAATTAACCATCCATAATTCACATTTCTCATTATATTTTCCACGCTATCGAATGCCATTTTGACATGTGGGGTATATTGCATGGCAAGAAACAATCCAGTTATAATTTGCATTAATAATGCAATTCCTGCCATTGAGCCAAAATTCCAAGCATAGTTTAAATTTTTTGGCACTCTATAGTCCGCAGAGTGTTTGATAAAGCCAAATATTGGCAATCTATACTCTATCCAATTAACTATAGAATCTGATAAACTAACACCTTTCTTCTTCATTATTGATATAAATTAATAAAAATTTAGAAAAATAAAATTACAACTAACTAATTAACTCATCCTAATCTATTCATCAATCTTTTTTTCTGTAACTTATAAATTTACTACATCTTGTGTATTTGATATGAAATCAGCACTGCAATTAAATTTTACATAGCTGTTTTTAGAAAAATACCAATTTTTTAAGAGATATTCTTGTATTTGATCAATTTTATTTACTTTTTTTCCATTTTCATTATTTTACATATTTTTATGTTATTTCAATTTCTTATTCTTGTTTATAACGTTGTATTTTAAACAGCTCCCTTAAATAAATTCACTTATACACTTGACTTAAAGATTAAATTATATAGAATTCTTAGCATTAAACTACAAAATTTATTGCAAAGAGGTTTTCGTGGCACGTATAGCAGGCGTCAATATTCCAACAGCTAAAAAAGTCGGTATAGCACTTACATACATATATGGAATAGGACCGCATAGATCTAAGCAAATATGTGAAAAAGCTAACATAGATGAGAGTGTTAGGGTTTCAGCATTATCTGATGATGAAGTCAGAAGAATAAGAGAAACAATTGATTCTTCATATTCTGTAGAGGGCGATTTAAGAATGGAAGTATCTCTAAATGTCAAAAATCTGATTGACATGAAATCGTATAGAGGTATAAGACATATAAGAAAATTACCTACAAGAGGGCAGAGAACCCATACAAATGCACGCACAAGAAGAGGAAAAGCTATTGCAATTGCCGGAAAGAAAAAGGTAACTAAATAACAATAACTAAAGAAGAAAAAAGTATTGAGCATGGATAAAAAAACAACTAGCAAGAAAAAAAGAAGCGTTATTATAGGCATAGCACATGTATCTGCTACATTTAATAACACTATAGTTACTATTTCTGACATACAAGGCGCAGTTATTGCTTGGTCCTCGGCAGGATGTAATGGCTTTAAAGGGTCACGTAAATCAACGCCGTATGCAGCACAGGTTACGGCTGAGGTTGCTGCAAAAAAGGCAACTGAATTTGGTATGAAAACAATTTCAATAAAAATTCAAGGTCCAGGAAGTGGTAGAGATTCTGCAGTTAGGGGTTTAATATCTTCAGGACTCAATGTCACAACAATAAAAGACATAACTCCTATACCTCATAATGGTGTTAGACCACCTAAAAAAAGAAGAGTTTAAAGTATTAAATTAATAAGGTATATCATAGATGCACGAAGAAATACAGAAAACTAACATATCATTGAATTGGGTCAGTTTAATTAAACCAGCAGATTATACGATTGAAGAAGTAGAAGAGAATTCTGCTGTATTTCATATTGAACCTTTGGAAAAAGGTTTTGGAATAACTTTGGGTAATTCCTTAAGAAGAATACTACTATCGTCATTACAGGGCACTGCAATTTGTGCTGTAAAAATATCGGGAGTAGAGCATGAATATTCAACAATTGACCATGTACAAGAAGATGTAGTTGAGATTATTTTGAATCTTAAATCTGTAATAATTAAAGGAAATACAGGATTTGGTAATAAAAAATTTACTTTAAATGTAACAAAAAAAGGCCCCATTACTGCAGGAATGATTGATGTGGTTGCTGGCTTTGAAATTGTAAATCCAGATTTGGTAATTTGTAATGCTACTAAAGATATTAAATTAAACATGGAGTTTATTATTGCTTCAGGTAAAGGCTATAAGGTTGCAAGCGAGCACGGCGAATTAGATTATGGGAATGACTTTATTGCAATAGATTCAATATTTTCCCCAGTCTCTAAATGTTCATTTAAAATTTCTAATAGTCGAGTTGGATCAAAAACTGAATATGATAAATTGTCTTTAAAAGTTGAAACTAATGGTTCTATTAAAGCAGAATTGGCACTGGCACTGGCAGCTAAAATTTTTCAAGAGCAATTACAGGTATTCATAAGCTTTAAAGAAGTTGAAGAAGTTGAAAAACCTAAAGAGAAAAAAATACCATTTGATGTTAATTTACTTAGAAAAGTTAGTGATTTGGAATTATCTGTTCGTTCACATAATTGTTTGAAGAATGACAATATAATATATATTGGTGATTTGGTTGTGAAATCTGAGGCCCAGATGTTAAAAACGCCAAATTTTGGTAAAAAATCCCTAAATGAAATCAAAGAATTACTTGTTGAAATGGGTTTAAAATTTGGTATGGAAATTGAAAATTGGCCTCCTGAGAATTTAGAAGAGCTAATGGAAGGTTATCTTGGTGAAAATAATTAATGCATTTTTGATATGATACACAGAATAAGTAAAAGAAAATTTTCTAGAAGAAGTGCTCATAGGACAAGTTTGTTGAGAAATTTGTGCAAATCTTTGATAAATAGTGAACAGATATTGACCACTTTGCCAAAAGCAAAGAGTTTGCGGAGTGTGGTTGAAAAATTAATAACGACTGGCAAAGAGAACGACCTAAATTCTAGGAGAAAATTGATATCTAAATTAGGCGGGAGCTTAAAGGAAACGGATAAAATACTCAACGTATTGTCGCCTAGGTATAAGGAAAGAAATGGTGGTTATACAAGAGTAATCAAAGCAGGTTACAGAAAAGGTGATTGCGCTCCTATAGCTATTATTCAATTTGTTAATTAGCATTTATTTAATGGTCATCCTCAATATTTAAAAGTTTTAGGTATTATGGATTTTATTGTGCAAAGTTGGATGAGAAGCTTGTTTTTTTTCCAATTGGCTTTATATATTACAAACTCTGCTTTAAAAAGATGCAGCTAGAATTTTGAGTATAGCCATGCCTCTCGAAGTCTACTGAGTATCCTAATTTCTCATAAAATGATTTAGCACCCTCAAAGGTCATTGTGGCAACGGCTGCCATTTCACATCCTGATTTACGACCATAGTCGTGAACTGCTTCCATCAAATTTTTTCCATAACCTAATTTCCTATGAGCTTTATCAACCCATAGCATGTCAGTGTAGATACATCCGAAAATGACACTTCCATTACAACCTGCAATAATTTGACTCGCTTTATCCCTTATAAAAAACGCAAAAGAATAAGCTTCCCCGAATTCTGGTGTTTCTTGATTGAGTTTGTCAGTTAGAAAATCGATATCAGCTGTAATTGGGGATTTAGTAAATTCTATCTCTTGCATATTCACTAGTTTTTTTAATAATGCTTATTAAACAATAGTTATCCTGAGCACTCTGCTTCAATTGTAATTGACCAATGTAACATTTTCACTTCACTTTTAAATCTTTCTCACTCTAACTCATTGGGGGTTCACTTCATTGTTTATAGTTCTCTTATAACATCTAAAACTTCTGATTCTTTAGTAACTTTTTTGTCATACCATCCTGCTTTAATACGGTAATAAGTAGTTTGGCTTATTTTATAATAGTTCAATATGCGAGAAACCATTATACCTCTTTGCGCTGATGTTTTAACGTTATTAATTAATTCTTCATCAACGTTAAGTGGCCTACCAAAGGATTTTCCTTCTTTTTTAGCTTTCTTAATCCCTTCAAGCTGTCGCTCTTTTCTCAAGTTATTTTCAAACTCTGCAAATGATGATAGCATCTGAAACATTAACTTTCCTTGTGGAGAGGCCGTGTTGATATTTTGATCTAACACAATAAAGTTTACCTTTTTCTCTTTAAGCTTTTCAACAATACTACCCAAATGATAAGCTGACCTTGCCATTCGGTCTAATTTAGTGATAACTAATGTATCATTTTCCCGCATATAATCTAAGCATTTGATTAGCTCTGCTCTTTTCTGATCTACTCCACTTATCTTTTCTTGGTATATTTTATTGCAACCATATTTAGTAAGCTTATCTATTTGTATCTCTAAACTTTGTCCTTGGCTAGATACTCTTGCATATCCCACAATATCACCCATCATAAACCCCGCTACGATGAGCTATTCTCAACACTAACACTGTGATCTCTTTATCTTTTATGTCGCAAATTAATCTATAATCTCCTACTCGAAAACGCACAAGTTTTCCAAATATTTTACCTTTCAAACTTTTTCCCAAAGATCTTGGATCAGCACAAAAAGCAACTCTAGTTTCTAAAAAAGATATTACCCTTACTTGAATAGATCTATCAAGCTTCTCAAGCTCTTTTGCTGCAATTTTATTTAATCTTATAAACCACATTATAAACCAAGACTTTGCTTTACTTCTTCCAATGTATAAGTCTCGCTCCTTCCAGCTCGGATATCTTCTAAAGCTTTTTCAGCTAAATAGATATCTTCTAAATCTTCTAGTTTAGATTGAATGGCTTCACGAACATAAAAAGAAATTGTTCTACCTGTTTCTTTTGAAAGATAATGCAATCTGTCTTCTATATTTTTGTCTAATTTGATACTTACAGTCATAATTGTAATATTCTTATGATATATTATACAAAATATCTTATATTAATTAAGGACTTTTGGCAAGACACTGATATCATATTTTTGGTAGTATGGTTTCATTTACTATTTTGTTCATCCCTTATTTTTTACCAATATTTTTACTACATTTTTATATTAAAAATGTCTCTCTTATATTAGTCTCAACATTGTTCAAATACTTTAACTTTGATTAATTGCAGATTAATACACCCTTTTTACTGGAGGGAAAAATTCAACATCGTCAGTTAGTGTTTTTTTAGACACTTCACTATAATCAATTTTGACTTTACCTGTTTTTCCATTTAACTCAATCAAGGTATGCTTCATCCATTTTTTATCATCTCTTTCTTTATAATCTTCTCTGGCATGCGCACCTCTTGATTCTTGCCTATTATATGCTGCTGATATAGTTACAAGTGCTTGAGATCTAAGGTTATCCAATTCTAAAGCTTCAACTAAATCACTATTCCAGATCATACTTCTATCAGAAATTCCAATATCCTCAAACGAATTATATATATCATGCATATAGTTCACGCCCTCTTTTAATGAATCTTCCGTACGAAATACAGCTGCATGCTTTTGCATTGTTTTTTGCATATCTAATCTAATTTTTGATGTAGGAAGATTACCATTTGAGTGTCTTATTTTATCAAATCTATCTAAAATTTTCTCAATATATTTATTTGGAACATCAGGTTTTTTATCATCAGATTTTATTAATTCTGAAGCCCTGATCGAAGCTGCTCTACCAAACACGATTAAATCGAGTAATGAATTTGAACCAAGCCTATTTGCACCATGCACCGATACACAAGAAGCTTCACCAATAGACATGAGACCAGGAACAATTTTCATACTTTTGCCACTTTTACTCAAAACTTCTCCATGGAAATTAGTTGGGATTCCACCCATATTATAATGCACCGTTGGAATTACTGGAATAGGTTCTTTTGTCACATCCACTCCGGCAAAAACTTTTGCTGTTTCTGAAATACCAGGTAGCCTTTTATGAATTACATCAGCATCTAGATGTGATAAAACTAAGTGTATATACTCACCATCTTCGCCACACCCTCTGCCTTCACGTATTTCTACCGTCATAGCTCTACTAACAACGTCTCTTGAGGCTAAATCTTTTACCGAAGGAGCATAACGCTCCATAAATCTTTCTCCGTCTTTATTAATTAAATAACCACCCTCTCCCCTAACTCCCTCTGTTATTAAACAGCCAGAGCCATATACACCTGTTGGATGAAATTGTACAAATTCCATATCTTGTAAAGCTAAATCAGCCCTTAAAGCCATGCCTCCGCCATCTCCTGTACATGTATGTGCTGATGTTGCAGAAAAATATGCTCTACCGTAACCACCTGTAGCCAGAACAACTAAATTTGCACTAAATTTATGGATGGTGCCTTCTTCAAGAGAATATGCAAGAACTCCTATAAATTCGCCAGCATCATTTTTTATCAGATCAATTGTAAAATATTCAACAAAAAATTCTGCATCAGCTTTTAGGCATTGTTGATATAGGGTATGCAGTATAGCGTGCCCAGTTCTATCAGCTGCCGCACATGTTCTTTGTGCAGGCTCTCCCTTACCATACTCTGTAGTCATACCACCAAATGGTCTTTGATAAATTTTACCTTCTTTTGTTCTGGAAAATGGAACACCATAATGTTCAAGTTCGATAATAGATTCTGCAGCATTTTTGCACATATATTCAATGGCATCCTGGTCACCCAACCAGTCAGAACCTTTAACAGTGTCGTACATATGCCAACGCCAATCATCCTTCCCCATATTACCTAGTGATGCACTAATTCCTCCCTGTGCTGCTACTGTGTGACTTCTAGTGGGAAATACTTTTGTTATACAAGCTGTTTTTAGTTTTTTTTCAGCCATGCCAAGAGTTGCTCTCAAACCAGCACCACCTGCACCAACAACTATAACGTCATACTTATGCTCAATTATATCATACGATTTTGTATTCATTTTAGCTCATACCCGAAAAATATCTAAATAATAAATGATAAAAAATAAAATTAATGATAGTGACAAAATAAGTTAAAATACAAACAGCAATTAAAACCTTATCCAATAAATGATACAAAGCTTTACACTGTATATAGTCCTTCATTATATCATTCATACCTAAATAACCATGATATAAAAAAAATAAAATAAATATTGCAATTAGTGCAAAATTCATGGGATGAGAAATAAAGAGGATCACATTTTCAGAAGATGAGTGCCTAATTAGGCCAATTACGGAAAATATTAACCAAATAAAAAGTGGTACTAATATAATTGCTGTGTATCTCTGCTTTATAAAATGCAATGTACCAAATTTAGAACTTCCTTGTCCTTTGACTTTGCCAGCTAAATTTTTTAAACTCATGACCTAATTAATTATAAAATGATTGCGTACCAAAAAAATACAGTGAGAGCAGTAGACATAATTATGGCTAACCACCCAGTTAAATTTACTGTTTTTATTTCCATTAATTTACCTGCATCCCAAAATAAATACCTAATGCCAGTGCACATGTGATAAAAAATACAATAACTAAACAATATAACAATAGATAGAAAAAATTTATTTTTCATAACGTAAGTTAAAATAGCACCAAAAGCTTCTAGTGTATTACTTTTAAAGGTATACATATTTGTAATCCAGAGAATTAAAAGGAATCCAAAAAACATGATTACACCTGTAATTCTATGCATGATTGATAAAATTGAGGATATTTGTGGCTTATAAATGGTTAGATGGGGAGATAGTGGACGTGTTTCCTTCATCGAAAATAATTCAATTGTTAGTTATATACATAATGATAATGTTATTTTTTGTTAATTCAAGCCATTTAGAAGTGCATATACAACATACACTAATGCAGCTAATATCCAAAGGCAGAATTTTCAAAAAGCTAAATTTATTTGCGATGAAGCTGTGCATGTGATAGCTACTTTCTAAAATTGAAGGGTCAGTGCTCTGTTATGTCTATATCTCCATTAAGTTAAGCGCTGCCCTTTTTAAACTCATACCCAAAGGAATGAATAACAACATAAGATATTTATTTATAAAAATATTCCCAAGGGTCAGTTCACGCATGAATGTGGAGCGTTGATAATATCGCAGGTAGTGGAGAAGGACTCAGACACAATAAAGCAATGTTTATTTATATTAAAGGCATATGAAAAAATTAGTAAGCATTTAGAAAGCTTAATGGAAATAATAGCTAAGGCTGAAGGTGATGAGATGATATGGCCAAGTACGATGTATGGACCTGAGGAGATACTTGGGAAGATAGATGCGAAAGATTTAGAAGAAGGATTCGAAATTGTGATTGAAAGACCATTGCATAATAGGCAGAAAGAAACATATATGATAGAATGAAAAGATAAGTACATACGAAAGAGGAGGCAAAATGTCATTTTTAGTAAGAGAAGCAGAAGAACGTATAGAGAAGAGTAAGT
>NZ_JAJBJD010000136.1 GCF_021811875.1 Candidatus Bandiella numerosa
ACTTTGCCGTCAGCTTCCTTCCGCCAACTCCTCACGAAGTTAACCTTGCCTCAGCTAATGGACAGCTCTATATCAGCCCATGAGGGACTTGAACCCTCTACTCTTACATCATGCACGGCGCACATATTTTAAATGTTTACTACTGAATTTGGTTTGACAGTATAAATATCTGTTTTTGAAGTGTATAAGAGTAAATTTCTGATTCAAAGTCGCAAATAGTTATTGCAAAACAATCAGTAGTAATATATAAGGATATATCATTTTTACTAGTTTTTAGGTGTATAAAATTATGACGGAGTTAGCATTAATAGGTGAGGAAAAAAAAGGATCAGGAACTGGTTCTGCGAGGGCGTTAAGAAAAGAAGGAAAAATATCGGCAATAATTTATGGATTTGATGAGAATCACATGATTAGCTTGATTTATAAAGATTTTTTGAAAGAATATCAGAAGGGAAATTTATCATCTAGGCTCTTAGAGGTGAAACTTGGTAAAAAAATCTTAAAAGTTATATCTAGAGAGGTACAAACAGATCCTGTTACTGATAATCCCATTCATATAGATTTTCAGTTAATAAAGGAAAATATTCCAGTCAAGGTTGCTGTTAGAGTTAAGGTGATTAATAAAGATAAATCTCCTGGGATAAAAATAGGTGGAATACTTAATATTGTAAGAAAGTATATAAGTTTGAATTGCATACCACAAAATATCCCTGAATATTTAGAAATTGATATTTCTGGTTTTGAGATTGGAAGGAACGTTCATATAAGTGATTTGGTACTACCAGAGGGAGTAGTCCCAGTTGATAAGGATAACTTTACCATTTTAACAATTGCAGGAAGAGTTGAGGAAAAAGAAGAAGAGCAAGGAGCAGGTGATGAAGTAACTGAAAACAAAGAACAAAAGGCAGAAAGCAAATAATTAAATAAATGCAAGTCAAAATAGTAGGAGGAGGCTTAGCTGGTTGTGAAGCCGCTTGGCAACTTGCACAAAGAGGTATAGAAGTCACTCTTTATGAGATGAGAGGGATGGAGAGTACATTTGCACACAAGACTGATGGCCTAGCGGAATTGGTATGTTCAAATTCTTTGCGTTCTGATGATCCAAAAGTAGCAATAGGACTGCTTCACCAAGAAATGAGAAAGTTAGATTCGTTAATCATGAATTCTGCAGATGCAGTTAAAGTTCCTGCGGGTTCGGCATTGGCAGTAGATAGGGATCTATTTTCCCATATAATTGAGGAAAAAATAACTAATCACCCCAACGTTAATTTGATTAGAGAGAGGGTAGATCTTATTCCTGAGGGAAATGTTATAATTGCAACAGGTCCGCTTACTTCGGAATTTTTTGCATCTGAAATTTTAAAAATATGTGAAAATGATGATTTTTTGGCATTTTTTGATGCAATTTCTCCAATAATTTATAAGGACAGTATAAATTTTGATATAGCTTGGTTCCAGTCTAGATACGATAAAGGAGATGGAAAAGACTATACTAATTGTCCAATGACGCAAGGGGAATACTATAGATTTGTTGATAACTTAGTTGGAGCAGAAAAGGTAGAATTTAAGGAATGGGAAAAAAACACTCCTTATTTCAATGGATGTCTGCCTATAGAGGTTATGGCAGAAAGGGGAAAGGAAACTTTAAGATTTGGTCCAATGAAGCCAGTTGGGTTAACAAATCCACAAACTGGTTCAAGAGCATATGCAGTAGTTCAACTGAGACAAGACAACAAAGAAGGTACATTATACAATATTGTTGGGTTTCAAACAAAAATGAAATATGGTGAGCAGCAAAGAATTTTTAAAACAATTCCTGGCTTAGAAAATGCTGAATTTGCAAGGCTTGGAGGGATTCATAGAAATACTTTTATAAATAGTCCTAAGGTGCTTAATGCTAATTTGAGTATCAAAAATAATTCAAAACTAAAATTTGCTGGACAAATAACAGGTGTAGAGGGATATGTAGAAAGTGCTGCTATAGGATTATTGTCAGGCCTATATATGGCATATGAATTAAATAATAAACCAGCCCCTATTATTAGTAAATATACAGCCTTAGGCGCTTTAGCCAATTATATTACCGATGAATCCCACGCTATAAATTTTCAGCCAATGAACATAAATTTTGGTTTATTTCCTGATATAAACACAAAAAAAGGGGAAAACAAAAAAGCAATACAAGTTGAAAATGCTATGGTTAAATTTAATGAGTGGAAATCAAATAATAGTATTTGATAACTTATGAATATCTTGCTATTTTTAATTCCTCTGGCAATATTTATCGCATTTTTAGGTGTATTAGGTATATTTTGGTCAGTTAAAAATAATCAATATGATGATTTAAAATTAAATAGTGAAAAGATACTTTACGATGATCATGAAGTGACCCCCAAAGAGTCAGACCAAAAATGACTCAAAAAGAGACCGGGTGGGTTAATCATTTTCTTTGTGTAAGTTAAATTATTTTTGTTACTAAATCATACCCAGAATCTCCGTATAAAATTTCAAATTGGTTTAAAGCCAGTGGCCAATTTTTAATCGAGTAGAGAGGCGCATTGCAGCACCTCCCTCTCACACCACCGTACAAGCGATGTCGCATAGGGCGGTTTCAGATTTGTGTTTACCAAAAGCAGAGTACATAGAGAAGAGATTAATCTTCTCAAAGTAGCTCAGATCGAGAGCCTGGTGAGCAGCATGGGAAAGAGATTTTCTCCACCAACCAGATCTAGAGCAGGCGAGAGACCAGCTAGAACGCTGAGACACGCCATGTGCCACAAGAAAAGTTTTGATGGAGTATTTCCTCTTGCGTTGTTTTATTCTGTAGGAGCGCAGACGCCTGCGAATCCACCCGGCACCGTCAAGTTAATGGAAATATGGCCGCAACACAACCCTGACCCTTAAATTTTAGGCAGCAGCTATCTCTTGGATAGCTTCATCCCAAATAAATTTAGCTTTTTGAAAATTCTCTCTTTGGA
>NZ_JAJBJD010000137.1 GCF_021811875.1 Candidatus Bandiella numerosa
TTTGTTCAGCGCTAAAATTTCTTTTTTCTTTTTTACTCATACTTCTTATTTTTTATTTATATTTTTATATCTTTTAGGAAATAAAACTACTCTTTTTGTTGTCTGACTTTTTCAGTCCACTATATTCTACACCCACCTACAGCAGGGCCAAGCACAGTGCTATGAATGGCTATTATTGCTCTTATATCTAACTCAGCGTCATAATGAAAACTCACAAATTCATGATCTTTAAATTTTACATTCTGATAAACCATATAACCTCCTTTTTTAAAAAACTACAGAATTTGAAAGTTTAGTCAAATGAACTTTGATACCGTCTTAAAAATCAAGAAAAAACATCAATTTTAAATGTTAAGATTAGGAATAAAATGAGGGTATCGTCAAGTTGTAATTAAGAGGCACCCTCAGAAATAAAACGGTTAAATAACCTTTATTATGTTATACAATTCTTCTTCTTTTAATATTTTAACTTCACCAGTTTTGCGATTTTTCAATTCTACACTATTATTAGTAGCATGCTTGGGGCCAATTATGATTTGCCAGCTTATCCCCACTAAATCCATATCTGCAAATTTTTTACCTGCACTGCTACTAGTGTCATCATAAAGAACATCATATTTATTAGATAGGTTACCATAAATCCTTTCTGATAATTTATTGCACTCATTATTTTCCGATCTAATGTTTATTATAACAAATTTAAAAGGAGAGATAGAGTCAGGCCATATTATGCCATTTTCATCATAACTATTTTCAATGATTGCAGCTATTAAACGTGTTATGCCAATTCCATAACAACCCATCTCAGGAAATTTAAGTGATCCATCTTTGTCTTGATATGTGCAATTCAAATCTTTACTATATTTTTGCCCCAAATAAAACAAATGCCCTACTTCTATACTTTTACTTTTTAATATATTTAATGAATCAATATTTTCATTAGTATGCTTTTCTTCTTCTTTAGCATAAAATTTTTCATATTCATCAAGAGAGAAGTCGTTATTTTTAAGGTAATTTAAAAGTTCTTTTTGATAATATATTAAGCTTTCACCATTTTGCGCCAAAACATGAAATTCATGACTATAATCACCACCCATAGCCCCTGTTGGAGCTAACACTGGAACAACTTCTAATTCTAACTTTTTAAATATTTTTAAATATGCTACTAGAACTTTTTCATAACTTAAGAGCGCTTCTTCTTTGCTTATATCAAATGAATATGCATCCTTCATTAAAAATTCTTTTGCTCTCATGACTCCGTGCCTAGGTCTAATTTCATCCCTAAATTTCCAGGTTATCTGATAAAGAATTTTGTTAACATCTTTATATGAATGCACACTACTACCAAATAAATCAGTTACCACCTCTTCTCCTGAAGGTGGTAAAACATATTTATTTTGCTTTTGATCTGTAAGATGGAAAATTTGAGACTTTAGATCAGATTCTTCTAGCGCCCTACCAGATTTTTCCCATATTGAAAGTGGTTGCAACGATGGTAAAATAATTTCATGGCTATTAATATTATTAAGTTCTTGTCTGATAATATATTTTATTTTATCTAAGACCTTTATACCAAGTGGAAGCCAGCAATACACCCCTGAAGAAACCTGCTTTATCATGCCACTCCTCAACATTAGCTGATATGATACTAATTTCGCTTCAGAAGTGATATCTTTTGTTGTATTTAGTAAAAATTTACTTAAACGCATTTTACTACTCTAATCCAACAGCATTCTTATAAAGCTCAAATAGTGCCTCTTGCTCATTAAGCTTATCAGCATCCATTTTCCTAGCTTTTATTACTTGTTTAATAATATTAGGTACAAAGCCTTTAGCTTTTGCATCAAGTAACAAATCTTTAATATCATTGTTAATATTATTTTTTTCTTCTTCCAGCCTTTCAATACGCTCAATATATTGCTTCAAAATCTGTTTGGTATCGTTATCAATAGAATCCATGGCTATAACCTAATATTTATATAATTTACTTTTTTTATACATCTTTATAAAGAATCTTATAATCACAGCAATTATTGCTGTCAATGGAATTGCAAACAATATCCCAAAAAATCCTAATAAACTACCACCAACAAAAAGCCCCAAAAATATCCATAATGGATGTAAATTTAAATTTTTGCCCATCAATTTTGGCGTTATAAACACACCCTCAATGATGTGTCCCATTATATAAAAAGTCGCTAGATAAATAATAATGTTGGTGGTTTTAAAATGTACAAATGCAATAATTGACGTCAGTATAAAACTGAACATGATGCCAAAGTACGGAATAAAAAGTGATAATCCAGAAAATATACCTAGAATTAGTGCATAATCAACCTGTAAAATAAATAATCCTATACTATAGTACGTAGCTAATATAATAGACACAGTCAACTGACCCCTTAAGTACTTAGCTATTGCGCCATTTATTTCTTTAAAAAGTCCTATCACATCATTTTTATGGCTAATAGGAATTAAATTTTTTAAGGTATCCAAGATCTTCTGCATATCCATTGCAAAATAGAATGTTAATATCGGCGCTATCAATAAAATAGTTGCCAAATTCAGTATCATCCTACCAGATTGCACAATATTTGCAAATATCTGATTTGAGAATTTAAAGAAGATGGTAGATATATTATCCAGTCCATTTTGAACTGCATCGGCTAAAGCTGGAAATTTATCATTTAGAAGCTCTATAACTTTGTCTACTCCAATTGATTGAGTAAAATATTTTTTTACATTTAAAAGGCCGTTGCATAAATGCAAAGCAAGGAAGATATGCAATAAATGGATTTAAAAAATTAGATTCATATAAAGAAGAACGATAAGTTTGGTATAAAAGAAAGCATAAATATTAGATAGCGTTAAGTAACTTTTAGAATCAACTCATTGTCAATATTTGCTTCATAAAGATTCCACTCATTAGAGGACATAGTCGCTTTAATCTGCAAAACATTGTGAGCATTCTCT
>NZ_JAJBJD010000138.1 GCF_021811875.1 Candidatus Bandiella numerosa
TTACTCTTCTCTATACGTTCTTCTGCTTCTCTTACTAAAAATGACATTTTGCCTCCTCTTTCGTATGTACTTATCTTTTCATTCTATCATATATGTTTCTTTCTGCCTATTATGCAATGGTCTTTAATCTCAAATTCGTTTCCTTGATACAATCCTTTCAAGTTTATTAATTTGCCTGAAAATTTTCTTATTTTTATATTTGCTTCAAGCATCAATTCATTTGATATTTCAATACTTTCTTGCCAATTTGCATATTGATTATCTTTAATATTTCCTGGAAAATTCTCATCGTATATTACCTCAATTATTCCAGCTTGAATTATGCTTTTAGTACATCTAGAGCATGGTATCCAAGGTGTATAAATAGAGCATCCTTTTGATGATATCCCATTTCTTGCGCAGTGCAATATAGCATTTTCCTCGGCATGGTTTGAAGAAAGATATTTGTAGTTTTTATCAGTATACCTGCTTAATTTATCATCAATATTTCTGGGTAACCCATTAAAGCCTGTTGAAATAATTTCATTGTCAACTCCAACAATTACAGCTCCTACTCTTGTGCTTGGGTCCTTGCTTTTCATTGATATAAGATAAGACAGAGTCATAAAATATTCATCCCAAGTGTAATTTTTCAGCATAATTTATTAATACCTTTTAACATATAACAAATAGATACCCCATGAGTATAGATTTTAAAAGCTAATTTTGAGTCTTTATTTATATTTAACTTTTTGTAATATGGGGAATTCATAGTTATGAGTGGTTATGGCCTGACCAGAAATAATTACTCTATCACCTAAATCTTTGCATCTGATTATCCCCCCTCTCATTGACGCTTGATACGCTATCATTTCGTCCTTTTTTAATTTTTTAGCCCAATATGGTATTAATCTGCAATGTGCCGAACCACAAACTGGATCTTCATCAATGCCAACAGAAGGAGCGAAATATCTTGATATAAAATCATATTTATTATCTTTTGAGGTAATTAATAGCGCTCTATATGGAAGAGATGATATTAATTCCAAATTTGGTATAAAATTTCTTACTTCATTATTATATTTCAACTCTGCAAATAATATATTTCCTGAAATGCCTAAGTAAATAATATTAAGGTTTTTTAAAATCTCATCAATAACCTTATTTGACTTCATTTTTATTATATTAACACTGGGGAAATTTAAACTTATCCATCCATTCATTTCAGAAGCTATAAATTTATTATTGGAGTTAAAAAAATTTATTTCGGTATTTTTCTCAATTATTTTGTTTTGGTATAATACATGCGCAGAAGCTAATGTTGCATGAACGCAGATTGGGGCTTCAGACACAGGTGTAAACCATCTAATATCAAAATTATTTTTAGAAGTATTTTTTAAAAATGCCGTTTCTGAAATATTATTTTTAGTTGATATGTTCTGCATTTCAATAATATCAGGAAAATCATCTATAATGCATACAGCAGCTGGATTACCATGGTTTGCATTTGTGGTGAAAGCATTAACAAATGTAATTATAATTTGTGGTTTCATGACTTAAGTATATAGCCAACAGATCTTACTGTTTTAATTAATTCAAATTTAGTATTACTAGCTTTGCTTATCGCCTTACGCAATCTTGTAATATGGACATCTACTGTTCTTTGGTCAACATAAACTGTAGCTCCCCATATTCTATTCATTAAAGTTTTTTTAGATATAATTTTTCAGGTATTTCTAAAAAAATTTGAAGCATTTGAAATTCAATTGGTGACAATTTCAATTCCATCTTGTCATTGTATGCTTTATAATTTTCAGGGTCAATTTCTATTCCAGCATATGTTAATTTAGTATTTGAAAACACTGGTCTAGCCCTTCTAAGTAATGCTTTAATTCTTGCAACCAATTCTGAGCTATTAAAAGGTTTTGATATATAATCGTCAGCACCATTATCAAGGCCAACTACCTTTTCAAAATTTTCACCTCTTGATGACAGCATCAATATAGGAATCTTTGCAGTAGCAGGTGTTTTTCTTAGGTCCGCACATATTTCTATACCAGATTTTCCCGGTAGTAACCAATCTAAAACAATTAAATCTGGTTCACATTTTGTAATAATTTCTATTGCATTGATACCGTCACTTAATATGGTTGCGGTAAAATTCTTTTGTTCTAAGTAATTTTTAATGGTATATGAAATCTCCGGTTCATCCTCAATAACTAATATGTTAGCTTTTATATTTTTAATCATCTTATAAAAAATACGGTCATCTCACAAAAAATATGGTGCCGAATGTCTGATTTGAACAGACGACCTACCGCTTACAAGGCGGTTGCTCTACCACTGAGCTAATTCGGCATATCTAGATCAACATTCCACTATAAACCTAATATCTTTAAAATTAAATTTTGTCAACTTGAAATGAGTTTCATTGTTGGCATTGCCCAATAACTATAGATATCCAATTACGATAATAAGACAAGCAATATGGCAATATGCTTTTGCATCACTAACTATTGCATAAATCAAAGATCGCCACCATAATTGTTTTCATCAAATTCCAAATTTAGCTTCACATATCTTCATCAACAACAAATAACTTTTCTTCCGTATTAGCTTCTGTGCTGGTGTTATCAGCTTCTGTGCTGGTGTCATCAATATCATCATATTTTTTAGGAGCATTTAATAACTTTTCTAAGTTTGAGAAAGTTAAGGAATGGTTTTTATCGGGTGTTAGGAATTTTAAATGTTCTTGAGATTCTTGAAGTTTTTGAAATTCTTGAAATTCTTGAAAGTCTTCTTCCATAGGCTTTAGCTGTAATAGTTAAGATATCAGCTGACAGACACCTTAAAAAACATTAATAAAGGCCGTTGCATAAATGCAAAGCAAGGAAGATATGCAATAAATGGATTTAAAAAATTAGATTCATATAAAGAAGAACGATAAGTTTGGTATAAAAGCTGATAGAATAATAGGAATTCAAGA
>NZ_JAJBJD010000139.1 GCF_021811875.1 Candidatus Bandiella numerosa
TCCAAAGAGAGAATTTTCAAAAAGCTAAATTTATTTGGGATGAAGCTATCCAAGAGATAGCTGCTGCCTAAAATTTAAGGGTCAGGGTTGTGTTGCGGCCATATTTCCATTAACTTGACGGTGCCATTTTTTGCTATGCGCCATATCTTTTGGAAAGTTAAGAAGTTGGTTTATTTCATGTAATTGTAGATCGTATCGATTGCAATTTTTGAAATATTTTTTTGTGATGTAATTATGTTACTTGAATTAACAATCAATTGATTTTTGTAATTTGAATCGTTGAACAACTTCAGTAATTCACACTTTAGTTCATCGTAATCTCTAGCAACTACTATAGCTTTTTTGGTTTTAAAATCGTCAATTATATCTTTAAAATTAGAAGTATGAGGTCCCACAATGATTGCGCAACCTTGTTTTGCAGGTTCAATTATATTATGTCCTCCAATATTTACTAAAGATCCGCCAATAAAAACAATATCTGAAATCTCAAAATAATTGCCAAGTACTCCAAAAGATGGCACCAATAATAACTCAGTTTCATGGTGATTATAGTTATCAATATCGGTTACATAGCATAATTTATACTTTTCTGCCATTGAGATTATTTCTTCAATTCGTTTTGGGTGGCGAGGAATTATGATAGTAAATATATTTGGAATTTTTTCTTTTATTTCTTTATGCAGTTTTATAATAATTTCTTCTTCCCCCTTGTGTGTGCTGGCTACAACAAATATATTTTTATTTTT
Organism: Candidatus Bandiella numerosa; assembly: GCF_021811875.1. GTDB lineage: Bacteria > Pseudomonadota > Alphaproteobacteria > Rickettsiales > Midichloriaceae > Aquirickettsia > Aquirickettsia numerosa_A. Next base: position 747 of record NZ_JAJBJD010000139.1, read on the forward strand.
TAATTTTGTTCTAGTAGTTTGAACATATTCGCTTGAATACGTTAATGGGGGAGATGAATATTTAAAATGACCAATAAATTTTAGATTATTTTTAGTGAATACATTATATCTTTCATAGTCTAAATTGCTAGCTGTAAAAATCAGTGATAGTTTTTGTAATAAACTACTAGTAAAACTTTTATACTTACTCCATCTATTAAAAGAGGTATCCGATAATCTTGCATTGTATAATAATAAAGGAATTTTCTTTGTAGTCGCATCTATTAAATTTGGCCATATTTCTGATTCAATAAAAATTGCAACTTTAGGATTCCAATGAGCTAAAAATCTACTAATAAAAAAAGTTATATCAATTGGGAGAAATTGGTGCGTTGTATTTTTTATATTTGCAGATTTAAAAATTTTTGCAGATGTTAATGTTATAGTCGTAACCAAGCAATGCACATCAGTTCTTTCATTAATGATAGTCTTGATTATTGGAATGGCCATATTCACTTCTCCAACACTTGCCGCATGAAACCAAATTACCAATTTATTTTTGGGGCAGTTATCAGACTTTAGAACGAATTTTTGAGTTATGCTTGTAACATTCTCTTTACTTTTTATCAACCTAATTATCATACATATGAATATTATGGGAAATAAAAAAATTGATATAATTTTGTATAATTTCATGACAGTTTTTATGGGTTTACTCTAAAGGTGTTTTTTTAAATCTTGCATTTGTTTTATCATCAAAATCTCTAGTTTGCTATTTTGTTTTTCAGTAAAAAAATTTGGAGCAGAGATATCCACTACAATCTTGGTAAAAGGCAATGGAATTGTAAATTCATCCCAGCTTCTAAGAATTTTAGCTTTGGAGGATACAAAAGAAATATTAATGACTGGTATTTTGAATTTTGATGCAAGATTTGTAACGGCGCTATTGACTTTATATCTAGGTCCTCTAGGACCATCCGGAGTTATGACAATGCTTTCTTTATTTTTGATTGAATTTATAATATCTTTTGTTGCAGATAAACCACCTTTATAATTTGATCCCCGAATGGTTTTATGACCATATAGTTGCACAAATTTATCAACATATTTACCGTCTTTATGCAAGGAAGTTAAAACATTAAATTTTCCAAATTTTCTCATTATTTTTGGAAACACTATTATTTTGCCGTGCCATAGTGTCAAAAAACAAACTTCATTAGAATTAAAAATATCTATAGCTTTGTCATCTATATGAGTGTCTATTTTAGATGTAATAAACACAAATTCCAAATATATCTGTATTATTTTAGTGATGCATAATACAGATAAATTATTGTTAAGAAGTTTTTTTATAGACTTTTTTAATATGCTCTTAAATTGTATCAACGTATTTGTATAAATATATAATGATTATTTCTAATCACATAGTACATTAAAGTTTGGTGTTGAGCTACAATTGCTTATATTATTTTTATAATATGATGTGATGTAGCACAAATTTTGAAAAAAATCTGGATTTAAAAAAATAAACTTGCTAGCATGTACTTAATTAGTAAATGGTAACCTTTATTCAGTGTAATGCAAGGTTCTATATGTGGGTGGGTTTTTAGGTAACAATGGAATTTTTAAAAAGATTAGGTACGAATAAGTTAGTAATATTAGCTTTACTTATGGTCGCAATTTTAATAGGCGCTTTGTTCTTTGTAATAAGTTCTAAGCCTATTCATAGCAGTTTGTATAGCGAATTGAGTGATAACGATAGATTGAAGGTAACTTTAAAGTTACAGTCCATGGGTGTGGATTATAAGGTGGACATGAAAAATTCCCAAGTACTGGTTCCGGCACACAAAGTGTTAGAATTAAGGATGTATTTTTCACAAAGTGGGCTTATTAGCTCTGGTAACATTGTTGGATATGAAATTTTTGACAAAGAAAATGGGCTTGGCAGCTCACAGTTTTTAAATAATATTAATTCTTTAAGAGCGCTCGAAGCAGAGTTGTCTAGAACTATTAATAGTTTATCTCAAATTGAAAATTCTAGGGTTCATTTAGTTTTGCCAAAAAAGGAGCTTTTTTCTAAGTCAAATATTACTCCTTCTGCAGGCACAGTCAAGTTAAAAATAGAATAAAATTCTGATATTGAATAAAAGATTATAAAATTGTAGGATTTAAAAAAATAAATATCAAAAAAGATGAAGGGCACACCAAACAGACATAGATATCCA
>NZ_JAJBJD010000140.1 GCF_021811875.1 Candidatus Bandiella numerosa
AGATCTGTAATAATTACTTTCTCTGCATTTGCAACATATTATTTCTGACATATACTAACCTTATTTGTGTTATTGTGCATATCATATCAGCTTTCTCAATTGTATGCTATATTTGTTTAGCAATGCCCATTATTTTTTGGTGTATAAATTTCTATAAATATTTAATAAAGAGGCAAAAAAACCAAAAACACCAAATAACATGGTAAACGCAGGTAATATTTTAAAATATTGATCAACTAAATAACCGATTGCAGAACCAACTAAAATTCCAGCAAATAGTTCAGTCACAATCATCATAGGCATATTAAATCTTTTGCTTTTACCATATCTATTATGATTTAATTTTTTCTCTAAACTTGTTAATTTTAATCTAAGCTCTTCCTTGTTCACTTAACTATTATCAATAGATTTTGAAAAAGAAATTATAAATTCAGTGTACACTCCAAATTTAGAAACACACTCAATCTTACCATTCATCCTCTCCATTGCTTTTTTACAAAAATGCAATCCTATACCAAACCTTCCATTAGAAAAATCTGCATTAAAAATCTTTGGCAACTCATTTTTTTTAATTCCATTACCATCATCTTTATAATGCAGTTTATTTTTTCAACCCATATGTACATTTTTGCGTTACTTCCTGCATGAGAAATTGTGTTTTTAATAAGGTTAAATACTACATGCTTAAATAAATGTCTTGATCCTTTAAATTTAAAATCACTACTTTTATCAAAATGAATTCTTAATCTTTGCTCTTCAGTTAAATAGAATTCTTCAAGAGCTATTTCTACACATTTTACAACAGAGTACTTTTTAACATCTGAATATTCAGTATTTACATTTTTTGACGCAGTAAGTATTATTTCAACACTTCTCATACAATGATTTGTTAACTTTATTAATTCTTTAACTCTATCTTTCAAATCTACTTTGTCATCATAATCCATCTTTTCTAAAAGTAGTTCTGATTTTACTTTTACAATGGATATTGGGCTAAAAACCTCATGAGCTATGGCGCTTGCAAATTCTTTAGAAATTTCTATTTGATTTGATGTTAATGTAATTTTATAAATGACAAGCAATACCAAGCTAATACTACACACCCCATTATTAAAAATAGTATATGGCTCTACATATTCCAACATGATATTTTCAGCACCACCCACATAAATACTAGATATCAACAAATATAATGAATATGCTAGCATCCCGGCAACGACAGACATCACAATAACAAATCTGTTATTTGAGTAAATATACAACATACCAAATGATAAAATTAATCTTATAATCCACTGGTCACCAAAATGGCTTAAAAAACCCGCATACCATGGGAAAAATGCTATACAAAATAACAGAATACAGATCCGAAAAGCCTTAAGGTACCTTTTCTTTTTTAAAACCAATCTATAAAATAAGTAAAATATACTTATTAATATTGCCGTCAAATCTATTGCAATAATAGAATCGATAACCAAATCATCCTCTTGCAACTCAAAGATTGTGATAGGAACATTAATCAGCAATATCAAAATGCATAATACAAAATATAATTTTTCATTTTCTTCAATGTTCAACAACGACTGACTAAAAAAAGATTTTGTTTTTCTTAAAATCCCCATTGAAATAGACTATAATTCATAAAATTGAGCTGTAACATAGTTATTAAACTTGTATAATAAAATAAACCATATATTTTTATAAAATACCACCCTAACATCATTTACTGACCACAGCAATTTGTTTTTCTTTTACTGTAAACATGGATAAACTTATCATACAACAACTTATTAATAATTTGAAATCAGAGTTTAGTAAATTAGATAATTTTTTGCTGAACTGTTCAAAAAGTGAAAAGACAAATCTTCTAAATCAAATTGCTTATCATATTATTTCATCTGGCGGAAAAAGAGTCAGACCGTTATTAACCATTGCAACTTGTAAATTATTTAATCCAGACGAAAAAATTTTAAATAGGAGCATATATCTTGCTTCCTCAATAGAATTTATTCACACAGCAACATTGCTTCATGATGATGTTGTAGATAGTAGTAACATTAGGAGAAATAAACCTACTGCTAATTATATCTGGGGAAATAAATCAAGCATTCTAGTTGGTGATTTTTTATTTAGCCAATCTTTTAAACAAATGATTAAAACTGAAAATTTGAAAGTTTTAGAAATATTAGCAAATATTTCTGCAAAAATAGCCGAAGCTGAAGTATGGCAGTTGGAACTCATTGGAAATTTAGATATCAAATTTGATGAATATATAAATCTCATAACAGCGAAGACAGCCAATCTTTTTTCTGCCGCTTGCCTTTGCTCATCAATACTTTCAAATGCTAGTATCGAACAACAAAATGCATTGAGCAATTATGGACTGAATCTAGGTATATTATTTCAAATAAACGACGATATTAGAGATTATTTTTGTAACTTAGGTGAACTAGGCAAAAATCCAGGCAGTGACTTTTTTGAAAATAAAATAACATTACCTATCATTATTATATTAAATCTTGCTAACACTAAAGATTTACTGAATATTAAAAACATTTTAACTCATGATAATAAGAATGATATGCACTTTGCTCAATTAATAAAATTGTTTGATAAATATCAAGTTAATCGCGAGTGCCATAAAGTCTTAGATAGTTTTATACAAAAAGGAAAAGAAGATCTTGATTGCATACAAGATTCCATATTTAAAACATGTCTCATTAACCTAATAAATAGCTATGGAAACCTAATGTAAAATAGATAAAGGCCGTTGCATAAATGCAAAGCAAGGAAGATATGCAATAAATGGATTTAAAAAATTAGGCATTGCTAAGCAAATATAGCGTCAAAGAAGAAATGTATATACACAGATAATTCAGCCATATCAGCGGCTTTGGAATAAGCCTTGGTTTTTCGATTGTATCTCTTGATAAAGTCTCTGAGAGAGC
>NZ_JAJBJD010000021.1 GCF_021811875.1 Candidatus Bandiella numerosa
GATCTGTAATAATTACTTTCTCTGCATTTGCAACATATTATTTCTGACATATACTAACCTTATTTGTGTTATTGTGCATATCATATCAGCTTTCTCAATTGTATGCTATATTTGTTTAGCAATGCCTTATTTATTTCTACGCCAGAATATAATGGATTTTTTCCACCATTGTTAAAGAATACAATAGATTGGTTAAGTAGATCTGAAGTGGAGGATGAAGAGCCACTGAAGGTTTTTAAGGGTAAGGTTGCAATGATTGTGGCGACATCCCCTGGTAAGCTTGGCGGGATAAGGGCTTTGCAACATTTAAGAATTCTTTTAAATAATGTTAGAATTAATGGTTTACCTAATGAAATAGGGATTCCATTAGCTACAAAAAATTTTGATAAAGATGGAAATTTGGTAGATGAAAATTTGAAAAATATACTTTTTAATCATATTAGCAGTCTTAAGAATTTTATAGATACAGGTAGGAACGATAAAAATTGTTAAGTGAGATTCTCTAATAATAATTTTAATTCAACAAAAATGTGTTACATTTAAAGTTGTAAGGAATTATGTATGAGGCACAGTGAAACAGTTAGCAAAGTTATTCCTATTTAGTACTCCATCTTGGGTGTATTTACTATTATTGTATTACATATGGGGGGAGATTAATGCTCCCAAAGAAAAAGTCATTCAATTGAAAAAGACAATTATCGACCCTATCATTATGATATTATTGCTTGCTCATACTTTAATTAGTACACCAAATTTAGACGATCTGATTATGTGGTTATGCTTGGTGGCAATTTTTACTGGAATCAGTATAAGCTACTTCATAATTGCCACGAGAGATTCTATATTTGATGATAATAATCAGCTAAAAGTTCCATATTCTAAAATTACCTTTATGTGTGTTATAGCTATGTTTGTAAGTAAGTACTGGTTTCAGTATATAATTGCTGTGAATAAAGAAATACTAAATGATTTCTTGTTTGAGGAATTATACATTATTACTTTTTCTATCTTTACCGGCTTATTAATAGGAAAATCAATAGGGTATTTTTATAATATAAAAAAATCTAAAATCTTTAAGGAATATAAATCTATTAAATTCATCTTAAGGTAGAATAAAAAAAGCTTGAATTTGTCTATTGGTAATTATTTCTATTGCCATAGGTTTATTTTTAGGTAGAAATACTACATAATACAAAAAATAAGAGTGGCCATAAATAACATATTTGATAAAAAATTTAGCAATGTACATAATAAACCTAGGTTGGGGAAAACCAATTTAAATTTATTTTTTGATAAATCAAGATTGTTGCTCAATGATAATTTGGATTTAATTTTAGAGTGTGAAAAAGTTAAAAATTTATTATTTTACTCTATATGTCCTTTAGATTTATTAAAAATAAGTGAAAAAATTCAAAATTTAAATAATGTTGATATTAATCAATTTTATCTTAAGGATTTAGACGAAGATAAAATTAATTTATTGAAAAAATATGATTTAATAATTAGTTTTTTATCCCTTCATTATAGTAATGATGTTATTGGTTCATTAATTCAGTATAAACATTTTTTAAATCAAAATGGCTCATTTTTAGGTATATTACTTGGAGGTGAAACACTAATTGAGTTAAAAAGTTGTTTTATTGAAGTTGATGAGAATTTGTATGGAAAAGTCTATCCAAGAATTATTCCCATGATTAAACCAAAAATTGTGCCATCCCTTCTTCAAAGAGCCAAATATAACAATCCAATAATTACAGTAGAAAAAGTAAAAATTTACTATGATAATCTAAAAAATATGCTATGGGATTTAAAAAATTTGGGACAAAGGAATTTTTTGAAAGATAAAAGTAATCATTTAGATTATAAAGATTATTTTAAAAAAGTTGAAAGTTTGTATTGTGAAAAATTTTCTGAGGAAAATAAAATTTTTACTACATTTGAATTTATTTTAATTTTTTCTTCAAATAATTAGAATTAAAAAATAAGTTAATCCTGTTGGCAATTTGGGCAAAAATATGTTGCTCTTTGATGATAGTAATTTTTCACAATTAATTCATTGCAGTAAAAGCATTTTTGATTTTCTTTATTATACAATTTGAAAGAATTTTGAAAATTTCCTAATACACCATCTGGTGCAATATAATCCTTTAAGCTGGAACCACCAGAATTTATTGCATCATTTAGAATTTTCTTGGTACATATAACTATAAGTTCAATTTCTTTTGAGGTAAGAGTTTTGACTGTTTTTAAAGGAGAGAGCTTAGCTGAATATAAAATCTCGTTTACGTAAATATTTCCAATTCCAACTACGTTCCGTGAATTCATCAAAAAATCTTTTAATGATGTGTTTTTATTATGAATTTTAGCTTCAAGGTACTGTGTATTAAATTGATCTGAGAGGGGGTCAACTCCTAAATTTTTAAATAAATTATATTTTTCTATGTCAGTAGTTTTAATCATAGTAACTAAGCCAAATCTTCTAGGGTCGTTATATATTAAGCTTTTATTATCAGAGAGATGAAAGATTGCATGATCATGTTTTTGCATGCTTAAATTAGTGGTATCTTGTAATGATAATCTACCAGACATCCCTAAGTGAATTATTATAGATTTTTGTAAATCTGTGTGGATGATTATATACTTTGCTAATCTTGTTACCTCTAATATATTTGCACCAGTGAGTTCTTCAGAAAAATTTTTAGGGTAGGGTATTCTGAGATTATGGTGGCTCCTCAATATTTTTATAATTTTCTTACCTGGAAGAATTTTTTTTAATCCACAAACAACAGTCTCTACCTCAGGAAGTTCTGGCATTTTGCATTATAATATATTTAGCATCACTAATATCCTTTTTGATTTGATTTTTAAGTTTATCAAGGTTTTTTAGGTTTCGCTCAGGGCGAAGGAAGCTTATAAGTTCTATCGTAATATTTTTTCCATAAATATCATCATTAAATTCAAATATGTGTGTCTCTAATGTAATTGTTTTATCATTTAAAATCGTTGGTTTTATTCCAATATTTGCAACTCCAAAATAACTATTATACTGTATATCCTCTATTATAACTTTTACTAAATATACTCCGTTTAGTGGGTAAACATAATTTTGGTCTAGTTTGATATTTGCTGTTTGAAATCCTAAGGTTCTTGCTAATTTTTTGCCATAAATGACATTTCCTGTGATAAAATACCTTCGCCCCAAAATTTTATTAGCAGTTTCAATCATACCAATTGATAGCAAATTTCTTATTTTGGAGGAGGAAACCTCAATAAAATCTTTATCAAACTTATCCACAACGTTGTATATGAATCCATATTGTTTTGAAGTGGTTTTTAAAAAATCAGTATTGCCTAATCTATTTTTACCAAAGAAAAAATTATAACCACTTATAACACCTTTAACTTTGAACATCTTAATTAAAATGTCTTCCACAAATTTATCATGAGGTATATTAATAACTTGATTATTGAATTCTAAAATAAATAAGTGAGCGATATTTAAATCTCTAATTAAGGAAATTTTTTGTACGTTATTATATATAAGTTTTTTCTTCCCATCTCCGTTTATGAATTGGCTAGGATGAGGATGAAATGTGAGTACAGCGGGAGTTAAATTATGGGTTTTTGCTAAATCAATGCATCGATTTATTATTTTTTGATGTCCAAGGTGCACGCCATCAAAATTTCCAATTGCTAAAATTAAGTCATTAAAACCTATATTTGAATCGATATTGCAGTTATGAACAATCATTATAGTGTTAACTCCAAATCTTTGTTATTAATAGTAACCCCTATATGTTTTGCACATGAATTTGTTATTATCCTACCTCTTGGAGTTCTATTAATGAATCCAATTTGAAGTAGATACCGCTCTATCGTATCTTCAATTGTATCTTTTTCTTCTGATAACCCTGCTGCTATGGTATCTATTCCGACCGGTCCACCGTTATAATTATTTATTATGAAATGTATATATTTATAATCTAAGTTATCCAATCCTATAGAATCAATGTGCAGTTGCTCCAATGATGATTCAACTAAATCAATATTGATAAAATCGGTTTTATTGTAATTGGCATAGTCTCGTATTCTTTTTAATAATTTTACTGCAATCCTTGGAGTCCCTCTAGAACATCTAGATATTTTTTCTGCAGCTTCCTGAGAAATTTTAATGTTAAAAATCATTGCTGCTCTTTTAATAACATGTTCAAGTTCAGTGATATTATAAAAATCTAGCTTAAATGTTATGCCAAATCTATCTCTTAGAGGGTTAGTTAATAATCCTAACCTAGTTGTTGCCCCCACTAAAGTAAATTTTGGCAAATTGATTTTGACAGTTCGTGCAGCTGGTCCATCTCCAATTATTAAATCTATATAAAAATCTTCCATTGCAGGATAAAGAACTTCTTCAACAGAAGAAGTCATTCTATGAATTTCATCAATAAAGAGTATGTCATTTTCCTCAAGATTTGTTAAAACTGCGGCTAAATCTCTAGTTTTGCTTAACATAGGCCCTGAGGTAATTTTTATGTTAGAGTTTACTTCTTTGGCTATGATTTGGGCTAAAGTTGTTTTTCCAAGCCCGGGTGGCCCGTGAAATAATACATGATCTAAGGATTCATTTCTAAATTGTGCAGCACCTATAAATACCTTTAGATTTTGAATTATTTTCTCTTGCCCAATGAATTCTTCTAATTTACCAGGTCTAATATTTATTTCATTGATATCATCTATATTTATTTTATCTCGTATAATTTCGCTGCCTTTAATTTCCATAGCCTCATTTTTGAATCTCTAATTTTCCGTCATTTAAACAATAAATTTTATCAGCATTTTTTGCAATATTCATGTCATGTGTAACAACTACAGTGGTGATTTTATGCTCTTTGGATATTTTTTCCAATATTTTTGCTATATTATTTTTGTTTTCAGTATCTAAATTACCAGTTGGTTCATCTGCTAAGATTATTTTTGGTTTGTTAATCAGGCTTCTTGCAATTGCGATTCTCTGTTGTTCACCACCTGATAGCTGATTTGGATAACTGTGTAATTTATTTTCTATATTCAGTTCATCAAATAATTTTTTTGCTCGAGCAATGGCTTTTTTTGTGGAAATTCCCATAATATTTTGTGGTAAAACTACGTTTTCCAAAGCTGTGAAATCTGGTAATAAATTGTAAGACTGAAATATAAAACCAATAAAATCTCTTCGCAAAACAGTTTGTTTATTTTCACCAATCTGGCTACAGTCCATTTTATCAATTTTGATTGAACCGCTAGTAGGAGTATCGAGCAATCCCATAATCTTTAGTAATGTACTTTTTCCTGAACCGGATGGCCCAACTATAGATAAAAACTCACCTTGTTGAATTTCCAGGTTAATACCTTTTAGTACTTGATAATGCTCTTTGTCAAATAAATAGCTCTTGGTTATATCCTTTAAAGATATTAAGGTCACATTATGAAAATTAACTGGTTAGCTTTTTCTCGTTAAATATTACGTGTTTTCTTAATACTGGGTCGTATTTTTTAAAAGTTAACTTTTCTTTAAGTTGCTTTGGATTTCTTTTTTTAACGAAATAATATCCGCTTCCTTCACTACTAACTAATTTCACTAAAACTGTATTTTTCTTAGCCATAAAATTACTTTTCAATTATTACTTTAATCTGCATTATAACCAATGTTTTTTAATCTTCAACTTTTAACATGTTCCAATACTTAGTATAAATGTCTATATTACTACCTAAGTCATTATGCAATATACTTTTTTTAATGACTTCGCTATCAGGAAATATTGCTTTATTATTTTGCAAATCAGGATTTAACAAAGCTTTAGCCGCCATATTTGGTATGCTCGAACCATTACTTTCTATTATCTCTTTCGCTATATCTGCCCTATAAATAAAATTTATAAACTTATAGGCGTTTTCTTTATTTTTAGCATTTTTTAATATTACAAAACTATCCATTGAAAAAATAGCTCCTTCTTTGGGATAGATAAATTTTAAATTTTTATCCTCTAATAGTGCTCCATAGGCATCATCATTCCACTGCATGCCTATTATAACATCTCCACTTAAAAAATATTTTTTTGTAGATTCAGCTGAGAAAAGATTTATATTTGGAAGAATTGACTTTAGCTTTATGTAGGCATTTTTTATTTCTTCTTCATTTATAGTATTAACATCGTACCCTAATAGATTTAGTCCTATATGAAAAACCTCTCTAACATCGTCTAATAATAGAACTTTATTCTTATATTTGGGATCAAATAAATCAGACCAGCTATCAATCTTATTCTTTATAAAACTGCTATTATACATAATTCCTGTAAAATACATAGAATATGGCATGCTAAATTTATTTTCAGGATCAAAGCTTAAATTTAATGCATCTTTGTTTATGTTTTTTAAATTTGGTACTTGAGATTGATCCAGTTCTTCAAGCAAATTATCTTTAATCATTTTTTGCATAAAATAGGTAGAGGGAAACACAATATCATAGCTGGGTTGTTTGCCTAATAACTTTAATTTTGCATACATAGTTTCATTATTTTCGAAAGTAGAAAGTGCAACATTAATGCCAGTTTCTTTTGTGAATTTTGCTATAACATGATCAGGAATCCCATTAGACCACCCATATATATATAATTTGTTAGCAAAAACCAAAATAGAATTAAAGAATAATGCTATAAATAAAACAATTCTGGTCATCCTAATCATCTTTTTTCCTTAATAAAATTTGTGATAATGATATCAAAAAAATAGAAATTAGCAACATTAAAGTGCATATTGCATTAACTTCTGGTTTAGTTCCCATTCTAGCTAAGGAAAATATTGTTAGTGGCAAAATTTCATATTGTGTACCACTTACAAAATAACTAACTAACACATCATCAAGTGATAATGTAAAGGCAATTAAGAAGGCTGCAATTATATTTGGTGAAATGATTGGAATTATCAATTTTTTCAAAATATCATAGTCACTTGCGCCCAAATCTCTTCCTACTTCAATGATATTTTTATTTAACCCCCTAAATCCAGAAAATACTGTGATTGTGGCAAAGGGTAAAGCTAATGTTATATGAGAAATCAACAACGTATAGAAACCTAATTCAAAATCAAACAAAATAAATAATAATAACAGACTTATTCCCAAGATAATGTCCGGGAACATGATCATTATTTGAATAAAAAAATAAATAATTTTGCGACCAAAATATGTATATTTATAAAAACTAAATGATGCAATTGTTGCAACGATTGATGCACAAATTGCTGATAAAAATCCTAAAATTAAAGAGTTTTTCATAGCTTCAATTAAGGCAAAATTATCAAAAAGCTTAATATACCATTGAAGTGTAAAACCTTCCCATTTAATTGAATGCGTCGAATAATTAAAAGAATTTACTACCAGCATCGTTATTGGAAAGTAGAGTATTAAAAGAAAAATACTCAGATATAGTAATTTTAATTTTTTTCCCATTATTTACTTACATGAAAATTAATTTTATAATTTTCTCTTTGAAATATAATTCCAAAAATAACTATCAAATAAAGTATAACGCTAATAGCGCTAGCTAAGTTCCAATTGTTATTAAGTAGTATTTGATCCTTAATTAAATTGCCTATCATAACAGTTTTCGAACCACCTAATAAATCTGATAGGTAAAACATCCCAAGCGATGAGAGCAATACCATGGAACAACCTGATATAACTCCAGTGCTGCTCAAAGGTAATATGATTTTTAAAAAAATGTCAGTTGAAGAGGCCCCTAAATCTTTTGCAGATTCAATTAATGAATATTCAATTTTTCTTAAAGATAAGAATATTGGTATTATCATGAATGGTATTAAAGTATATACAAAGCCAAAGATTACAGCGCCGTTGCTATAAAGCATATTAAGCGGTGAATCTATTAATCCAGTTGCTAATAAGAGTTTATTTAAAAAGCCATTCAATTTTAAAATAAAAATTATTGAATAAGTTCTAATTAATGAGCTAGTCCAAAATGGAATTATTATTGCAATAAGTAAAAAATATTTTATAAATTTATTTTTTTCTCTATACATTATGAATGCATAGGCATAGCCAAATATTAAGCATAGCACGACACTAATTATTCCAATTTTTAGTGAATTAAAATAAACTTTTAAAAAAAGTGGCGAAAGGGCTTGAGAAAAATTTTCTAAGGTGAAGCTAAAATTTATTAATTGTTCTGGATCTTTTTTTGTAAAACTAATTAGAATTATTAGTAGATTTGGTGCAATAGTAGTTACAAAAAGCCATAATATGGTATTTATAATGACTGCTTTTCTGAAAAGGCTATCGTTCTTCATTTTTTAAAATTACCTCCCAACCATCAATCCAATGAACTGTGATATTTTCTCCAATCTTGTAATCGAAATCTGCGTCATCTTCGTCAAAAAATTCACTAGCCTTTATTTTCTTTCCACTCTTAAGAATAATTGATGAATCGAGTGTCGCACCTTTATAAGTAGTGTCTTCAATTTTTCCAATAAAAACATTTTTTAAGGTTTTAGAATCTTTTATAGTCTCAGTCCTTAAATCTTCAGGCCTAAATAGAAGCTTTACTTTATCTCCTACTTTGAAATTTTCATTACTCTTTGTAATGTAGGTAATTTCATTTTCAACATAAAGAGTAATTTTATTGTTAGAAACTTTAGTAATTTCTGCATCAAAAACATTTATTTCACCAACAAATTGGGCAACAAATAAGTTGCTTGGTGTTTCATATACATCTCTTGGAGTGCCAACTTGTTCAATTTTCCCATCGCTCATCACTATAACTTTATCTGCTACAGATAGTGCCTCCTCTTGGTCATGAGTTACAAATATGAATGTAATTCCTAGATTTTTTTGCAATTTTTTAAGTTCAACTTGCATCTTTTGACGTAATTTTTTATCAAGTGCACTTAGAGGTTCGTCTAGCAATAATATATGAGGTTTTTTAATTATAGCTCTTGCAATCGCAACTCTTTGCTTTTGTCCACCAGATAATTGATCAGGAGTTCTAAGTAAAAATTTTTCTAATCCAACTTTTTTTGCAATTTGATGAACCTCATTTTTAATATAATCCTTAGATTTGCCCTCAACCACCAAACCGAATGCTATATTATCAAATACATTCATATGGGGAAATAAGGCGTAGCTTTGAAAAACTGTATTCACTTTTCTATTTGAGGGTGAAATGTTATTAACTTCTAGATTATTTATAAAAATACTTCCTGAATCAGGTTTTTCAAATCCCCCTATTAACCTTAGAATCGTTGTTTTGCCACATCCAGATGGTCCAAGTATGGCCACAAATTCACCGTTATTTACTGAAAAATTAACGTTTTTAATTATCTCTTCTCCTTGGTAGTTTTTGTGGATGTTTTTGAGATTTAAAATTGGAAAATTATTTTTCAATTTATAAATGACCTACAATATTAAAATTTTTTTTAAAAAAGCCCGATTGAAATATCAATCTTCATTAGAGGACTTCAATATACTTATTTTTTTATATTTATCAAAACAAAAAAAATAAGAATGCTATTTTTAACATTCTTGTTTTTTAGATCAGAGATCTTCTTTTACGTCTTGTTCAATTACTCCGTTATTTAACTCAGTGTTTTGTACTAACTCATCATAATATTCATCTGCTGGACATGTATCTAGTGGAAGCATAAATATTAGATAGCGTATAAATAGGAAAAGTGCTAACCTTTGACCTAAAACAATACAGGTATCAAATGGATTTTGAAATAATAGTAAGAAAAAAAGAAAAAGGCGAGGTAGTATCAGAG
>NZ_JAJBJD010000141.1 GCF_021811875.1 Candidatus Bandiella numerosa
CTTGAATTCCTATTATTCTATCAGCTTTTATACCAAACTTATCGTTCTTCTTTATATGAATCTAATTTTTTAAATCCATTTATTGCATATCTTCCTTGCTTTGCATTTATGCAACGGCCTTATTTTTATATCTTTTAGGAAATAAAACTACTCTTTTTGTTGTCTGACTTTTTCAGTCCACTATAACTGATTTAATAAGCTTAAAAAATTTGTTCTAAATTTTAAACTTATCAGGTAGATAAAATTTTAATACAATTTTTAATAAGCATTTCCAATTCAATTTCTTTTCCTTGCGATACAACCTCATTAATTGCAGAATTTATTTGTCCTAGATTGTAGCCCAAATTCATCAACGCAGATGTCGCATCCGTAATAATCTGAGAATACCTATTGCTAGAAGTGCTAATTTCGTGTTTTATTTTAATATTTTGCAACTTATTTATGAATTTTTTAGTTTTCAATTCATTTACAAGTCTTGCTGCAAGCTTAGGTCCAACTCCACTGATTTGTGTAAATTTTGTGTTATCATTAATTTGTACTGACTGAATTATTTCATTAATATCAAGGCTCCCAATAATTGTTTGGGCAAGCTTTGCACCTATTCCTTGAATAGTTAATAAATGATTAAAAAACTCTTTATCAATATCATTTAAAAATCCAAAAATGCTGATATCATTTTCTTTAACCATTGTTTGAGTTATTAATTTAATTTTATCACCAACATGATAATTGTTTATTATCTTTTTAGAACAAAAAACTATATATCCAACACCATTTACATTGATTATTATGTGATCCAAATAAATGTCACAAATTTCACCAAATAATTTGCCTATCATTCCTTATGTATGAAAATTATTGATAACAAATTACCACTTTTGGTGAAATTAATAAAGAATAACTATTTAATTGCAAAAAGTTGTTGAAATAATCTATTGATTATACATAATGCTTAGATATTGTGTGCCCGCATGATGGAATGGTAGACATAACGGACTTAAAATCCGTGGGGAGTCAATCCCTTGCCGGTTCAAGTCCGGCTGCGGGTACCACTTATAAAATATCACTGATATGGAGAATACTTTCTTTTATAAAAATTTATCACAATCAGACAGAACGGTTAAGGAATACATTGATGACGAGTTACACAGACAGCAAAACTCAATTGAGCTCATTGCATCAGAAAATATAGTCAGTAAGGCAGTACTTGAAGCTCAAGGTTCAATTCTTACCAATAAGTATGCTGAAGGCTACCCCGGCAAACGCTACTATGGTGGATGTGAATTTGTTGATAAAATTGAAAATCTAGCTATAGAAAGAGTTAAAAAATTATATTCTGCTAATTTTGCAAATGTTCAACCACATTCTGGATCCCAAGCAAATCAAGCAGTATTTTTTGCCTTACTAAAAGGAGGGGATAAAATTGTTAGCCTATCTTTAGACTGTGGTGGCCATCTAACGCATGGCTCAAAAGTTAATTTATCTGGCAAATGGTTTGATATAGAACACTATTTTGTGGATAAAGAAACGTTTGAGTTAGATTATAATGAAATCGAAAAACTTGTTACACAAGCAAAGCCAAAGTTAATTATAGCTGGCGGCTCGGCATACCCAAGAAAAATTGATTTTGCCAAATTTAGACAAATAGCAGATTTAGTTGGGGCTTATTTACTAGTTGATATGGCGCATATCTCAGGCATAATAGCAGCTGGACATCATCAAAATCCTATTGAATATGCACATGTTGTCACATCTACCACCCATAAAACATTAAGGGGGCCAAGAGGCGGAATTATATTGACTAACCACGAAGACATCTTTAAAAAAATTAATTCTGGCATATTTCCTGGAATACAAGGTGGTCCATTAATGCATATCATAGCCGCAAAAGCAGTTGCATTCGGTGAAGCATTGCAACCATCATTTAAAAATTATATTAAGCAGGTTTTACTCAACGCTAATATGTTAGCATCAGAGTTATTAAATAGAGGCTATAATGTTATAACTGGTGGAACGGACACCCATCTTTTGCTTCTTGATTTAAGAAAACAGAAAATTACAGGAAAACTTGCAGAGGAATCTTTGGGAAAAGTAGGATTAACTTGTAACAAAAATGGCATTCCTTTTGATGACGCTAAGCCATTTATTACTTCTGGCATTAGACTCGGCACTGCTGCCACAACTACAAGGGGCTTTAAAGAAGATGAATTTACTTTAATAGCGAATTTGATTGCAGATATTCTTGATGATTTAGCTAAAAATACGGAAGTAGATGTATTAACTAAAAATACAACACTTGAAAAAGTGTTAAGTTTATGTAAAAAATTTCCTATCTATTAAAAATTTTTATTTTTCAATAATTTATACCATCGTAGATATTTAAAACCTTAAGAATAAATTTAGCTCACATAAAAATACATTAACAAAAATTTGTTTTTTATCTATCTTCCAATACAAATTTATAGTGATATTATTATAGTGATATTATTTTTCAAAATTAATAAGATGAAATTAAATTTTTTAAACATTAAGAATTTCACATGTTTAATATTATTGCTGATTTTTTTTAATTCTTGTAACTACGCAAATCATCATACAAACATGCAACCATCACATAAATTGGAAGAAAATAAAAAAATAAATATAGCTTTAGTTTTAAGTGGCGCTGGAAGTAAGGGAATTGCACATGCTGGTGTAATTGCTGCATTTGAAAAACATAATATTCCTATTGATTTAATAGTTGGTTCTAGCGCAGGATCGTTAGTGGGTTTGCTTTATGCAGATAGTAAAAACATCACCAAGGGGAAGCATAAATATTAGATAGCGTATAAATAGGAAAAGTGCTAACCTTTGACCTAAAACAATACAGGTATCAAATGGATTTTGAAATAATAGTAAGAAAAAAAGAAAAAGGCGAGGTAGTATCAGAG
>NZ_JAJBJD010000022.1 GCF_021811875.1 Candidatus Bandiella numerosa
TATCCAAAGAGAGAATTTTCAAAAAGCTAAATTTATTTGGGATGAAGCTATCCAAGAGATAGCTGCTGCCTAAAATTTAAGGGTCAGGGTTGTGTTGCGGCCATATTTCCATTAACTTGACGGTGCCTTCTTGTGTCTTAAGTAAAACTCAATTTCAACACCAAATTTTGGTATGACATTAAATTTGTTTCTTAACAATGAGGTAACCTTTTCAATTTGGTTTCTAAAATCTTTCAAATCCAATAATGCCATGGTTATCCATAATATATAATATTAATTCTTCTTTAAATTTTCTGGTATACTCGGAACATCAGCAAGAGAATTTTTATTATCCTTATTATACACCTCCACAGCTTCCTTGGAACTAATAAAAGGATTTTTCGGTACCTTGATTTTATACCCTCCATTCATGATGAATTCATTATCTCTAGGAAAATGTTTATTTTTAAAATTTTTCTCAGTTGTTCCATAGCTTTTGCTTTTTTTTGAGCAACCATAAAACATCATTGGAAAAATTAATGTTATAAAAAGTACGTATTTTAATTTCACCTTATACATAATTCTAAATGGAAATTTTAATGTTTATCATAGTCTTATTAGGATTTTAAAGCTATCAAACTAAAAAGCAATTATTTGTTTGAAATTTTCAATTGTAAAATTACTCATTTGTTGATATCTAGTAGATTCAATAAATGTTTTGTATTTCAATGAAAGCTTTGTTTTGGCTATTAATAGTGATAGCACCCGTTTTGTTTATTATGTATACATCAGCAAAAGCTCTGTTTTGGTTCTTAGTGATTTTAACGCCAATTGTGTTTATTCATGAATTGGGACATTTTTTATTCGCTAGACTGTTTGGGGTAAAAATTGAGGTGTTTTCAATAGGATTTGGAAAGCCACTAATCAAGTGGAAAGATAGTAAGGACACTGTTTGGCAAATCGCCCTTATACCTCTTGGAGGTTACGTAAAAATGTTTGGCGATGAAGGTGCTGCTAGCACTCCAGATAAAGAAAAAATAAATAGTTTATCAGAAAAAGAAAAAAGTTTATCTTTTCATCATAAAAATTTATGGCAAAAATCTTTAATTGTTTTTGGCGGGCCGTTTGCCAATTATCTGCTGACAATTATCATTTTTATTATTTTATCAATGCATAGTGGGGTAAAGGAATTTAAACCTGAAGTTACTGGCCTACAACAAGACTCTCCAGCCCAAAAAGCCGGCTTAGAAGTGGGAGATTTAATTGTTGACGTTAATGGTGATAAAGTAGATTCCCCAGCTGATCTAAAGTTAAAATTGGATAAAAGTGAAAATATGAATATTGAAGTAGGAGTTATTCGCCAAAAATCCTATTTAACGGTAAACGTTGCGCCCAAGGAAGAAGAATATAAAAATATATTTGGTGAAATTGTTAAGTCACGCATGATAGGTGTTTATTTTGAAAAATTTACTCTTAGGAAAGTTGGGGTGACAGAGTCATTTATAAATTCCTTTTATCAAGTGGGGAATATGTCGTATATGTTCGTAAAAGCTATTTGGCAAATGATAACTTTGAAACGTGGAACGGAGGATATTGGAGGCCCCATAAAAATAGCTTTATACTCAGAGAGTATGGCAAATCAAGGATTGATGGCAATATTATATTTTGTTGCAATGATCTCACTTAATTTAGGTTTGATTAATTTGTTCCCTATACCTATGTTAGATGGAGGACACTTATTTTTTTATGGAGTAGAAGCAATAATTAGGAGACCAATCAATCATAAGGTTCAAGTTATTTGTTTTAAAATTGGCTTTTTTATACTGATAGGATTAATGTCGATAGCTTTTTGGAATGACCTAAAGGCCATCGAATTCTTTAATAAATTAAAATTATTATTAGGCTGAAAATATTATGTATTTAGTTAGAAATTTTATTTTTATAATTGTTTTTTCACTTCAATTCTTGAATGTTATTGCGTCTGAAAATGTTCAAAAAATTGAGGTAATAGGCAATAAGAGAGTTCCTACAGATACCATTTTATACTATCTAGATTTTAAAATAGGGGATAAAGCTACTAAAGAAAATATTGATAACTCAGTTAAAAATTTATACTCCCAAGGTTTTTTTTCTGACATATCGATTAAACAAAGTGCAAAAAATGTTATAACTATCAAAATCGAAGAAAATCCTGTAATCAGAAAAATTACCATTGAGGGCAGTAAAAAATTGAAAGCTGCTACAATTGAGAAAGAATTGCAAGTTAAAGAAGGTAATATCTATTCGAAGTTTCAATTAGATAGTGATGTTAAAAGAATAGAGTCTACGTATAAAAAAATGGGTTATTTTGCTACTTCTGCTCAATCAACGATAAAAATGCGAGGGCAAGATTCAGTTGATGTTACGATTTTTATTAATGAAGGAGAAAAGCCAAAAATCAAAAAAATAATTTTTTATGGCAATACTAAATTCTCTCAAAAAGATTTATTAAAAATCATTGCCTCAAAAGAAGCGGCTTGGTATAGGTTGTTTTCTTCGAGTGATTTATACGACCAAGATAGGATTATGTTGGATAAAGATTTACTCAAGCAACATTATATGCAAGAAGGATATGCTAATTTTAAAGTTTTGTCTTCAACCTCTGAAATTACTCCTAATGGCGAGTCGTTTTTGTTAACATACATTATTACTGAAGGTGAGAGGTTTAATTTTGGTAAATCATCAATTGATTGTCAAATAAAAGATATTGACGCAACTGAATTGAAAAAATTCATCGATTACAAAGAAGGGGAAATATTTAATGAATCTTTAATCGACAAAACTGTGTATCAAATTACATCATCTATGGGAAATAAGGGTTATACTTTTATAGATGTTGATTATAATTTGGAGAAGGATGAAAAAAATAAAATAGTGAATATCAGATACACTGTCAACGAAACTGCAAAATATTTTGTCAAGAATATTAATATTATTGGCAACACAAGAACCTTGGATAGAGTTATCAGAAGGGAATTAAAAATCTATGAAGGTGACCCGTTTAATTTATCAAAAATTCAAAGGTCTAAACAAAAAGTTGCCAATTTGGGTTATTTTAGCTCAGTTGAGTTTGAGAACAAGCAAACTTCTGAATTTGATAAATTAGATTTGGATATTAAAGTAAAAGAGACATCTACTGGATCTATGCGTTTTGCAATTGGGTATAACACTGCTTCAGGTGCGATTGGTTCAACAACATTATCTGAATATAACTTTTTAGGTAAGGGGCAAATAGTAGAATTTGATTTTAGTAAAGCTAAAAAAAGCTCTGATATATCTTTTAGTTTTACTGAGCCAAAGTTTATGGATCGTAACTTAGCGGTTGGCTTTGATATTTTTACAACATCTCAAGATAAATCAGATCAAAGCTCTTTTAGTGCTAAAAGCAAGGGGTTAACTCTTAGGACTGGTTATGATATTAACGAGTACTTGTATCATAATATTAATTATTCTATCAAAAATGAGAAATCTGATAAGAGCAAAGATGCATCAATATTTTTAAAGGCTCAACCAAATAAGACACGCGTGTCCTACATTGGTCATTCAATTACATATGATAAATTAAATAGCAGAATTAGCCCTACAAAAGGATACATGGTTAAAATTACGCAAAATTTTGCCGGTGTTGGTGGTAATGTAAAATATTTGCAACACCAACTGTATACGAGTTATTTTAAACCACTGTATAAAGAAAATATTATTTTAAATTTAATAGGAAGAGCTGGTAATATCCGTGGCATTGGTGGTAATAATGTTAACATTAACGATAGCTTTTTTGTTGGAGAGGATTATATCAGGGGGTTTGACGTATCAGGGATAGGTCCAAGGGTTAAAAAATACACAGGAAATGATGACCAAGCATCACTTGGAGGCAATACTTTTTTCGCAGGCACAGCTGAAATACAATTCCCTTTAGGTCTGCCTGAAGAATTTGGGATGAAAGGAGCTGTTTTCAGTGATTTCGGTACTTTATTTGACACTGATGCAGCAAAATATAAATGCGAAGGTAAAGATTGTGGATGTGATTCTGGTGTAAATGATAAAAAAATCAGTTCTAAGCCTTTATGTGAAGGAGGAAGATTAAATTCTGACTACATTGATACAAGCAAGAAAATTAGAGCATCTTATGGCGTTGGTTTGGTATGGGATTCACCTCTTGGCTTTATCAGATTAGATTATGGCACGCCATTCACAAAAGAATCGTTTGACAAGACCTCAAGAGTAAGGTTTAGTATTGGAACAAACTTTTATTAATTATATTTTTTGGAGTATAAAATGAAATTTTTAAGATTTCTGCCAGTATTTTTTTTAGTGTCTTGTATAACCTTCATAAACAACGTTTCTGCCCAAACTAAAATTGGAGTAATTGATACTAACAAAATAGTTGAAAAATGCACTGCATATGTGCAAGCAAAAAAAGTGATAGAAGATGAATTTAGTAAATCTGAAAAAGAAGCAGGAGAAATGCAAGAAAAATTTTCTAAAAGGGCTGAGGATTTGGAGAATAAGAAAAATATAATGTCAGCAAAAGAATACAATAAAAAAAGAGAAGAATTGAATAAGGAAGCGCAAATTTTACAAAAAAAGTTTTATGATAAAAGGATCAATCTTGACAAGGAATTTAATAATATTAATAAAACTCTTAATGATAGCTTAACAGACATTGTTAAAAATTTATCAGAGAAAAACCATATAACTGTTACTTTAGATAAGGGAATGGTATTTTATAGCGATGAATCTACGGAAATTACAGATGAGGTGATATCCGAAGTAAATAAAAGACTAAAATCAATTGACGTAAATTTACCTCAAAGCAAAGACAGTGATTCAAAATAAGTTACTTAGAAATTTTGTAAAATTTTTACTCTTAGTATTAATATTAGCATTTGCTTTTAGTAGCTTAAGAGATGTTTTCGTCAAAAAAGAATTAACATATGCATTGAAAATTGCAGATGTTGAATATTCTTTTGCCTATGTTAATAAAATATTTCAAGAAGCCATTAAGGAGTCTAAAATAAAACATGGCAGGGATTTATCACAAAATGACACAAGTAAATTGAAGAGCGAGATATTAGAGAATATTGTTGACAGTATTTTGATTTTACTAGAAGCGAGAAGATTGGGCATAGTTGCTAATGATAATATGGTAAAAAAAGAGATTTTAAAAATCCCCATATTTTTTAAAAACGGTAAATTTGACAAAAATATATTTGAGCAGGTGATTAAGCAGTATGGGGTGTCTGAACAGGGATTTATCGATAAATTAAAGGAGGATGTAATTAGGGCTACGTTTGTCGATTCGATATCTGCGAATAAATCTGTTATTCCAGGTTTAACAGAAGTTATATTAGAAGATGTGTTGCAAACTAGAGAGCTGGAATTAGTAAAAATCCCATTTTCTGCTTTTAAAATACCTACTAGACCTGAAGATTCAGAGCTAAAACATATTTATGAAGAAAATAAATCAAAATTTAAGATTCCAGAAAAACGCAAAGTAGAATATGTGACAATTTCTTCAGAACTATTTGAAGAGCAATCTAATGAAGTGGCTGAGGCAAAATTAAGAAAAATTTATGAGGAGAAGAGCTTTTTATTTGTAGAATCAGAAAAACGAGATGTTAAACAAATTCAATTTAGCTCCTTAAATAATGCTAATAAAGCACGAGAAGAAATTATTAAAGGTGTAGATTTTGCGGAAATTGCAAAAAAATATGCTCCAAATTTTAATAGCTATAATCTAGGAATTATCACAGAAAAAGACTTTGATGACGACATATCAGGAAAACTTTTTAACCTTAAAGTAGGTGGTATTAGTGAAATAATTGAAACACCCCTAGGATTATATATTTTTAAAATAGAAAAAATAATTCCGGAAAAAAAGAAGAGCTTTGATGAAGTTAAAGATTTACTAAAAAAAGAATATTTAAAAGATCTTAAGTTTAATAATTTTTTGAACAGCATAAAAAAGATTCAAACTGAACTAAAACAAGGAAAAACATTAGAAGTAATCGCTAAGGATTATAATCAAAAATTGAGTTTGGCAGAAATTATCAATTCTGTTGATGAAAACGGTGATATAACTCATATTAAGTCATTTGTTGAAAATTCTTTTAATACTAAATTAAATCAGCAAAGTGAAATATTTCCAATTGATTCAGATAAATTCTGTATCCTCAGAATAATTGGAATAACTCCAGAAAAAAATCAAGAGCTTGATGAATTAAAACCTCAATTAAAACAAATTTGGTATAGCAAGGAATTAAGCTCATTTATAAATCAAATTAAAATTTCTGAAAAAGAGAAGTTGGATTCAGAAGCTAATACAAAGCTTATTGATTTTTCGAACATTCAGCTATCTAAAATTAAACTTTCAAGCAGTAAATTTGATAATGAAATACCGTTAGATTTTCACAAAGTAATTTTTGAATCAAAAATTAACTATTATACAAAACCCTTTATTGACTATGTTCATGAAGAGGTGTTATTGGCTAAACCCACTAAGGTTGATTTACCATCTAAAGAAGAGATTGAAAAACATAGGTTATTATACGATTCGCAAGTTAATCAAATTGAACAAGAAATAATTTTAATGGATATCTTGAAGAAATTAAAAGACAAATTTAATGTTGTTGTAAATCATAAAATTTTTGATCATAGCTTTTAGGTATTCCTGTTAAGAATATTTGGTTGTATAAGTTTTACATTTGAAATGTAGTTGTTGAACCTATTTATTTTGAATTAAAATGCGCTAAGGGTATAATGGGTGATCAGAAAATCTGTAAATTCATTATTTAATTGGAGAAATGCGTTATAATATGCTAATGTAGCTTATGTTAAATACATTTTTAATACGTTTATGGTGATAGAAGTTTTAATGCCGGCGCTGTCCCCTACAATGAAAGAGGGAAATTTAGCTAAGTGGCTTAAAAATGAAGGTGATACAGTTGAAGCAGGTGATGTTATAGCTGAAATAGAAACAGATAAGGCTATAATGGAAGTGGAAGCGGTAGATGAAGGAATTTTAGCGAAAATATTGATAGAAGCTGGAACAAAAAATGTTAAAGTTAATGATTTAATTGCAATTGTCTCAGAAGAGGGAGAAAATATAAAAGATGCTATAGGCAAAATTCAAAATTCTTCTGTTAAAAAGGAGCATGCAGTTCAAAATATTAAAACAGAAATATCTGAGCATATTGACACTAAAAAAGAAGATGAAACACTTAATCAAAATGAAGCAAAAAATAAGGTAGAAGATGAGTCAAATAGGGTTTTTGCATCTCCTTTAGCAAAAAGGATTGCCGAACAAGAAAATATAAATATAAGTAATATACGGGGTTCTGGACCGAGAGGAAGGATAGTTAAATCAGATGTTGAAAATGCTATTATGCATAGCTCACGTCAAAGTTTTGAGACTAATATTATACCAAATCGTAATTTAGAAATACCTGTGACTAATATGAGGAAAATTATAGCTGAAAGATTAGTTGAATCAAAACAGCAAGTTCCTCATTTTTACTTAGATATAGAGTGTTTTGTTGATAAGATTTTGGATTTTAGGGCAGATATTAACTCTTCTGCCAAATTAGATGAAAATGGTAAATCTGAGTTTAAAATTTCTATTAATGACATGCTGATCAAAGCATGTGCATTAGCGCTGTTTAAAAATCCCAAAGTTAACTCTGCCTGGTATGGAGATAAAATAGTTCAATTTGGCAATGTGGATATTTCTGTTGCAGTAGCTATTGATGATGGTTTGATGACTCCTATAGTGAAAAATGCAAATCAAAAAAGTTTGATTCAAATATCGAATGAGATAAAAGAACTTGCGAAAAAAGCGAAGTCTCAGAAATTAAAACCTGAAGAATATCAGGGAGGAAGTTTTACTATATCAAATCTTGGAATGTATTCAATCAAGTCCTTTTATGCCATAATTAATCCTCCGCAGTCGTGTATTTTATCAATAGGAGGCACCAGAGAAATACCAGCATATGGTAAAGATGGTAATTTGGAGAAAAAACAGGTTATGAATGTTTCATTATCCTGTGATCATAGAGTTGTTGATGGTGCAACTGCTGCAATTTTCTTAAGTACATTTAAACATTTTGTTGAAAATCCATCATTAATGCTTTGTTATTAACTTTTAGGAAAACTATATGCAAAACAACTTTGAATATGATGTTTTAGTTCTTGGCTCAGGTCCTGGAGGTTATGTAGCAGCAATTAAAGCATCTCAGTTAGGCTTAAAGACAGCTATTATTGAAAAAGAAAGCCTGGGTGGAGTTTGTCTTAATTGGGGGTGTATACCAACAAAAGCATTACTTCGTACGGCAGAAATATTACACTATATAAAAAACTCAGAAGAATTTGGGATTAAATGTGAAGGATATAAAGTTGATTTTGAAAAAGTTATTGCAAGATCAAGAGAAATATCAAATAGCCTTTCAGGCGGAATTAAACACTTGCTTAATAAAAATAAGATTTCGATAATTGAAGGGTATGGAAGATTTTTGGATAAAAACTGTATTGAAGTATCAAAGGATAATAAATCTTTCAAGATAACTGGAAAGAATATTGTTATTGCAACAGGGGCAAAGGCAAAATTTTTAAAAGGGTTGTCGCCTAAAGAGAGCGAGATGATTATGGGATATAGGCAGGCGTTAATGCCTAATAAATTACCTAAAAAGCTTTTGGTAATCGGTAGTGGTGCTATAGGAGTTGAATTTGCAAGTTTTTACAACGCCTTGGGAGTAGATGTTACAATTCTTGAGGTTGCAGATAGAATTTTGATCAATGAAGATAAGGAAATTTCAGAATTTGCTAAAAAAGCATTTGAAAATCATGGAATTAAAATTTTGATATCTGCAGAAATTAAAAAATTCACCATAAACAAAAGTGATATTAATTTTGAAATTAGAAGCAAATCAAAAGACAGCACTGCTTCATATGATGCAGTGATTTCTGCAGTAGGAGTTAGCGCAAATATCGAAGATATTGGCTTGGAGAAAATCAATGTAAGTATTTCTGATAAAAAATATATAGTTACGAATGAATATTTACAAACTAACGAAAAAAATATTTATGCCATAGGAGATGTTGTTTCTCCTCCATGGCTTGCGCATAAAGCAAGTCATGAGGGTGTTATAAGCGCTGAAGTTATTGCGGGTAAAAAACCTAAACCAATTAACCCTTTGAACATTCCAGGGTGTACCTATTGTCACCCACAAATTGCAAGTGTTGGATTAACTCAAATAAAGGCAGAAAGCGAATTTGGTAAAGATAATATTAATATTGGAAATTTTCCATTAACTGCAAATGGCAAAGCCTTAGCATTAGGCGATTCCAATGGGTTCATTAAAACTATATTTCACAAAAAAACAGGGGAATTATTAGGTGCGCATATGATCGGAGCAGAGGTTACAGAAATGATATATGGTCTTGTTCTAACCAAACAACTTGAAGGAACTGAGTTAGATTTAATACACACTATATTCCCACACCCTACGATATCAGAAGCAATACATGAATCAGTTTTAAATGCTTTTGGAAAAAGCATCCATATTTAAATTTTTTATGCGCCTCGGTAATATATTTGAGTTGATTGAAGGTAATCTTTAGTGGGATGAAATAAATGCACAAACAAAATTGGAAGCATAAATATTAGATAGCGTTAAGCAACTTTTAGAATCAACTCATTGTCAATATTTGCTTCATAAAGATTCCACTCATTAGAGGACATAGTCGCTTTAATCTGCAAAACATTGTGTGCATTC
>NZ_JAJBJD010000142.1 GCF_021811875.1 Candidatus Bandiella numerosa
ATTCCAGTATCGTCTCAGCTCTCTTTATTTCTACTTTCTTAATTAGCCTCTCTGATACTACCTCGCCTTTTTCTTTTTTTCTTACTATTATTTCAAAATCCATTTGATACCTGTATTGTTTTAGGTCGAAGGTTAGCACTTTTCCTATTTATACGCTATCTAATATTTATGCTTCCAGAGGTGATTCAAAAAGAATCTAGAAAATTATAGCCTTTATCTTCAGCATCAAAGGATAAATTGAGTGTATGTTGTCTTTATCATTTTATTTAGGGCAATATTTGTACTACTTATACATATTTGAGATGGTGTTTTTTCTAATTCAAAAATCAAATTTTCTTTTCTCTTATCATCTAAGTGCGCAAATACTTCATCCAAAAGTAATATTGGAGCTATTTTACTTTTATCATAAATAGCATATGCTTGACCAAGCATCATCGATATAATCATAGATTTCTGCTCACCAGTAGAACATAAAGTAGCCACTCTGCCCTTATCTCTATCTGACACTAGTAGGTCACTTTTATGTGAGCCAATACTGCACCTTTTTGATTTTGAGTCAATATTCCTTTTTTTACGCAAATTATCTAAAATATATTCATAGACTTTAGCAGGATTTTCTTTCTTTAATTGCTCTTCTATTTCACCGTAAGTAGTGATAATTGGTTTGAGATAGTTGATAGTTAAAGATTCTAAAACTGAGTTGATTATTTTAATGCATTCAAGCCTATTATCGATTATTTTAAGGCTTAATTCAGCTATGTTCATTTCGATTTGCTCAAGCCATTTATTATCCCAATCAATATCATATAATATTTTAGTGCGTGATTGAGTAAAATATTCATATTTTAACAGATATTCAGCATGATTTGAGAAAAAATTATACGTCATTCTATCTAAAAATTTCCTTCTAACACCAGGAGATTCCAAAAATAAATTTTCCATTTGCGGTGTTAACCAAACAATTTTTAGTAAATTTGAAATATCTGTTTTCTTAATCAATTCATTGCCATTAACTCTGATTAGCTTTCTACCGTTTGAATTGGTATGGTTAAATTTACATCCTACCAATAAATTATAATCTAAATTTTGATTAGAATAATTTACTTTAACCGCCCACTCGGCATTTTGCCTATTAAAATTAGTTATGATGTCACTATTTTTTGAATTTCGAATACCCTTTGAAGCATTTAACAGGGATATAGCTTCCAGAATATTAGTTTTTCCACTGCCATTTTCTCCTAAAACTAAAATAAATTGCCCATCTAACTTTATCTCTAAATTTTGATGATTTCTAAAATTGTATAATTCTAATTGAGATATATATGATGACAAATCTTTTCTCGTCAATAAACCTCCAAAATAAAATTAAAAGTATGTTTTAGAGATGATAAAATCAAAAAGCTATTTATAAATACCTACTCCGTATGCTAAATTTGCATTGGCATTAGCACAAATCTACAATTTGTATTATCGCTATCTTCTACTAATACTGCCGTGCTGCCAGAATTTAATTTAAAATAAGCTTTTTTACCCGTCAGATTATTTAATATATCAATTATATACTTAGCGTTAAAGGCTATTGAAATTTCATCGCTGCTGTATATAGCAGGAATTTCAATAGTTCCTGAAGAATTTATTTTATCGCTCACAGATAACGTAACCTTATTTTTCTCTATCTTAAGTTTTACAGCCACTGTTTTCTCTGTTGAAATAGCAGTTACCAAATCTATGGCTTTAGCTAATTCGGAAGTTGATATCTCTAGTAGTTTCGTATTACCATATGGAACTGCTTTATCATAATCTGGGAATTTACCATCAATCAGTTTAGACACTAGTGTTGTGTTACCAATTTGAAATGTGATCTTATTTGATGAAACCCCAACTGGAACCTCCCCACTAAAATTTTCTAATAATTTTGTAAGTTCAAACACGGTTTTTTTGGGAATAATAATCTCAGGCAACAATTGTGCATTTTTCGGAAGAGTTATTTCACCTATTGCTAATCTATGCACATCTGTAGCCACTGCCCTTAATACATTTACTCCATTATCTTCTGTAACATGAAGGAAAACACCACTTAGGTAATATCTAGTTTCGTCATAAGAAATTGCATGTTTTGTTGTTGCTATGAGATAATGTAAATCACTAGATGTAATTTCAAATTCACAACTATGCTTACCCTCTTCAAAATCAGGAAACTCTTCTGCTGATAAACATGGTAGACTAAATTCACTTAATCCAGCTTTAATGAGCATTTTTCCAGGTTTGTCAGATGGTTCAAATATGAGTTGAATCTCATTTTGTATCCCAATTTTACGAATTATTTCATAAAATATATGAATAGGAACCGTTGTAGTTAACTGCCCGCCTACACTTGCGTTTATTGATTCTTTAGCAAATATATCTAAATCTGTTGTGTAAAATGATATCTTGTTTTTTTGTGTAGTAATTTTTACATTTGATAGTATGCTCTTTGTTGTTCTTTTCTCCACAATAGACTGAATATGACCTAAAGCCTGTAATAATTCACTATTGTTAACCTGTACTTTCATGCTAAATATTAAAATTGAAAACTATTTCCTAGATAATAAATTAACTTTATTATTTTGCAAGTTAAGCCTCAGTTATAAACGAATAATTTTCACAACGTATAGCTTGAGTCAGAGGAAGCATAAATATTAGATAGCGTTAAGCAACTTTTAGAATCAACTCATTGTCAATATTTGCTTCATAAAGATTCCACTCATTAGAGGACATAGTCGCTTTAATCTGCAAAACATTGTGTGCATTCTCTCGGGTCCACTGCATTTTTTGTTTTCGCTTGAATCTAGTATTTATTTGAGACTCTACTATAGTCTCTGCAATACTG
>NZ_JAJBJD010000143.1 GCF_021811875.1 Candidatus Bandiella numerosa
TTACTTTGCCGTCAGCTTCCTTCAGCCAACTCCTCACGAAGTTAGCCTTGCCTCAGCTAATGGACCGCTCTATCTCAGCCCACAAGGGACTTGAACCCTTTGCTCTTACATCATGCCCGGCGCACATAGCATGCAATCTTATTCTTAGCTTATTATCTAGTACTATGGTGTCGCCATCTACTACCCTTATATCATCACTTACATATGGCCTATTATGCAGGTCACAACCATATATCTGATAAGTTATCATTCCTAACACAACCAATAATCCAAATATACTAGGTTTTTTAATGTATTTTAAGATGTATTTAGCCATTCTTTTTTGTAATATCACCATCTCGCCTGCTATATTTACTACTTCTTTATTAGTTTTTATATTTTATATACTCTTTGCATCCTAAACCTTTAAAGGCGGTTTACTATTATTTTAGCGCAATTCATTCAACATTCCCAAATAGGAAAATGGTTGTTCTTATATAATAGAATATCATGAAATTTAAAATCGAGATTCTTATGCGCGCAGAGACATATAGGTAATTTGTTTTATAAATAATTTTCAATTATCACACTCATATCCATCTCAATCGCCGAAGGATTTGGCTTTAAATTTTATTGTTTTATAATAAATATCGTTATATCAATGGAATTACCCAGCCTAGAGCCAGTTACAGCAAGCCGAATGAAAATTGGTACACCTCCTGCAACTATTGTTGGCTTTCTTTTTTGCTCTGTATCTTAGGTAAAACGCCCGTATACGAATTGTATACAAAATTATCTGTTTTGGAAAAAAACGTATACTTTCGTATACATTAACCTCTACCCTAGGCAAAATGCACGTATACATTTGTATACAAAAATCGCATTTTTGAGAAAAACCCATTATTTTTTTATGTGATTTATTATATAGCCTAGTTAAAGTGGGTGTATACACGTGTATACGAAGCAACTTGTTTTTTAAAAGGAGAATGCGCACTACCATTCCTTACCTTAGTTAAAATGGTCGTATACGCCGTATACGAATTTTATTTTGCAAATCAGATAAACTACATCTCAAAGCCAGTATTTTCAATCTGATTTGATTTACTATTTTGCTGTTTAGATGCATTGATTTCTAACTCGCGTTTACTGTGTTGCTGGATGGATTTAACTCCTTCCTTATTTACTACAAAATCCTGATTGCCTCTATCATATTTAGAAAGCATTCGGCTCCCCTCACTAAATGCTATTCTTGCTTCATCTCTATTAAATCCAGATTTCGCAAGTAAATCATATTGTTTTTGAACATAATTTGATATCGAGCAGAGTTTGCTGATTTGCTGTGTTGGCATATTAAATCCATGCTTCTCTTGGTACTTTACCATTTCTCGTGCAATAAATTCTGTTCCTTGTGTCCCATATCCCTTCTTACCTAAATCTCGTGTTAAATCATGCATCTTAGCTGTATTTTCCTTATACTCTCTTAAAACTTGATCTGCAGGCATTGGTTGGTAATTCTCAGATGCTCTATTTGCTAATCTAGTATCAATATTTACTAATCTCTCGGTTATCTCTTGTTGTTTTAGTAAATCAGAGGCCTCTTTTGCCGGATTCTTTGATTCTACATGATTTTTCCAGTATTTTTCTCTCTTTAACTCATATCTTGATTCATTAAAAAACTCCTTCTTCTGTGTTCCTGATGCCTCTTTGCCATATATATTCCTATGATTTATTATCTTCACTACCATTTTTTCAATGATAGTTTGAATACTGACATAGTCCTTTTTATTATCTGCAACTCTCAGATTCTGCTTCGCTACCTCTTCTAATCCCTCTTTCAGCTCTTCTATGCCTAAATCTCTAGTTTTTATAGCAGAGATTTCTAATTTATTTTTAATTGGACTTTCCATATAAGCCTTTACACCTTTCTCACCTCTGATTTTAAGTACATCATTAAAATCATAACCTTTTACTTTAGGCTTCATCACCATTACATTTTCAAATCCCTCTTGCGCTAATTTCCTTGCTGATTTATCAACGAGTTTAGCTGTTTGTGATTCTTTACCATCATTATCAGCTACTATAGTTACATCCTTGTTTTTATCGCAACTCTTAAGATAACTACCGATATTTAGCATATTACTAATCCCAAGCCCTACAATCACTCTTGCTTCTTTATCAGCGGCTGCTATGGATAGTCCAGTCTCAACTCCTTCTGCTATATATAGCTTTCCAGATTTTGCATTACTAGTCAGTTCAACAAAACTTCCCTTTAAACCACCCATTGTCCTCTTATTTACTTCCAAAGACTTATCTTTATTATGTGTTTTTGAATCTAAATATATAATCTGAGCACCACTTTCCTTACCATCTTTATCCCTTGCTATCGCTACTAATGCAGTTGTGTATTTCTTTGTCTCACTACTCCAAGCTCTAGTTGTTGACCTTATATCTTTCGATAAGTTGATTTGCCCTAGATTTATCCCACGATGCTTTGTTAAGTAATTATTTACAATTTTTGTTCCGTTATTGACAGGTACTGCTGATCTACTTATCTTTTTTACTGCTTTAAGCTTTTTCTGTTGCTCTATTTCTTCTGCATTAACTTTATTTGTAGACTTATTCTCTTTCCCTTGCTTTTCTTTTACTTGATAAGTAAATTCTTCTTTATATCCCAATTCCTTATATATTTTAAATAAAGAACCAGCATCTCCACTGCTAAAGTCATACCATATACCATTGCTTAAATTTACTGATTATAGTGGACTGAAAAAGTCAGACAACAAAAAGAGTAGTTTTATTTCCTAAAAGATATAAAAATATAAATAAAAAATAAGAAGTATGAGTAAAAAAGAAAAAAGAAATTTTAGCGCTGAACAAAA
>NZ_JAJBJD010000023.1 GCF_021811875.1 Candidatus Bandiella numerosa
ATCCAAAGAGAGAATTTTCAAAAAGCTAAATTTATTTGGGATGAAGCTATCCAAGAGATAGCTGCTGCCTAAAATTTAAGGGTCAGGGTTGTGTTGCGGCCATATTTCCATTAACTTGACGGTGCCGCAATGGTCTTTTAAATACTAGTCAGATAATCTTTTACATTGCCGAAATTATAATAACTAATCACTATTGAAAACCTCCACCGCTTTTTAGTATAGCCTGAATTTTTATTTCAAAAAAATCAATAAAATTTTAAATTTTTATTAATGATAATTGACATCCAAAATTCTTCTCCCCTTTGTGAAGGGCTCTTCTACAGCTAAAAAATTTTTTTTCATCTGAGTAAGTATCAATTTTTAAGTCATCAATTTTATTTACGCCACATTTTATCAGCTTTTCATAACAGTATTTAGCTAGGTCAAATAAAAACCTCCCTTTATTCACTGAATTTTTAAAATACTTATTATTTAAAGTAGTTTCCTCTAAAAATGATATATAAAATTTCTCATCAACTTCATAATTATTTTGTCTTATACATGGCCCTATTGCAGCATAAAATTGGCATTGACTACTTTTTTTGATTGCACTAATTGAATTTTCTATAATGCCATTTAAAGCCCCCTTCCATCCAGCATGTATTGCTAAAGCAATTTTATTTTTATTATCCCAAACTAATATTGGCACACAATCTGCAGTAATTACTCCTATTGCACTATTTTTCCTAGATGAATAAATTGCATCACCCTCGATTTTATTGACGGTATTATTTACTTTTATTACCCTATTTGAGTGAATTTGATTTAGTAATGTTAAATTTTCTATATTTGCACTTAAGCAATTAGCGGCAATAATTAAATTATTCTTAACGTTTTCTATATTATCTAGATTGTTAAATTTACAATTTAAACTACTAAATTCATCTGAGCTTATACCACCATTTCGAGTGAAAAATCCATGCTCAACTCCAACATTTTTTAATAAAGGTGATTCTATAAAAATGTCTGACATATAAATTTCTATTCGATTTTTTCATAACCCACTGCAATGGTTGCCAATTTACTTAGTAATAATTCACTTGGAGATATTTTTAGGTTTTTGGCAAATAACATACCACTTGAATTCAAATTATTATCGACACCTTTTACTGTATTATATCTCATAAATTTTTCAATAACTTTCGCACCAACTAGGTATATAATACTTTCTGCTGGATAATCTTCAACTCTTTCTATTGTTGGTATACCCTCTTGTATTACCACCTCTGAATTAATTACATTGTCTTTTATTGTATTTAAGCTATGTCTCATTTTTTTGTTGAGATTCATGATTTCATCTCCACTTTTTACTGATATTATACCCCTTCCGAATGTACCATTATTTGGTTTGATAAATACAACAGGCTCTCGCTTAATTTGATATTCATCATATTTTTTTTGAATCTCAACTATAAGTTTATCAATTTTTTGAGCTATACACTGCAACCCCTCTTTCTTTTTAAAATTAACATTAATGCATTTTGAATAGTATGTACTAATTAACCAAGGGTCTATTTTGAATTCTATACAAAATAAATCAATAAGATCGTTATATGCCTTATAGTGAGAACATTTTCTCCTGCTGTGCCAGCCATATTTTAAATTTGGTAATATTGGAATTGATAAAGCTGTTAACTTTTCTGGTATTTTTTCTGTTAGATCATTATTTAGTACAATTAAATCTGGAGACCAGTTATCATTGGTAACTATAATAGAGCCTTGTTTTTGAAATTGGAAAAACGTTAAACCTTCAACATCAATCGGTTCTTCTAACATAATTAAGACCCTTACCTCAAGATTTGTATCTTGCAAAGCTTTAAGTAAAAATTTTATGTTTTCATAATAATTAACATTTCTCGTAAATTGCTCCGAAACCAAAGCGACTTTCTTAACATCAGGAAAAAATTTACTAAAGTACTGCACAAAATATTGCGTTGCCTTCTGCAAGCCTTGTTTTGATATATTATTAAACCCAGATGGAAAGAGATTTGTATCAATTGGAGAAATTTTAAATCCTGAATTTCTTATATCAATTGACGAATACAGCGGAGTATCTTTTAACTCTTTTGTTTTAATCCATGTTTCAATCAATTTATCGTTTTTTAAAATAAAGTTATCTAAATCATCGATATAGCTGTATATTTCATTTTTTTTTAAGTTATGCATTATTTGTTTGAGTATAATAAATTCCGGATAGCAAATATAGATGCTATCATCGCCGTCTCTGCCCTTAAAGTATAATTTCCCAATTTCACAAAAGTCATATTAAGCCGTTCAAATATACTTATCTCTTCATTAGAAAAACCTCCCTCTGGGCCAATTAAAAGTATCGTATCGTTGTTGTAGTCTATTATTTTATTTAAATCCAAAATATTTCTAGCATCTCTATGATTATGACATACTAGTACATTTTTGTTTTTGGTAATATTTAATAGTCCTTCTAGATTCAAGATATTATGAATTATTGGAATATCAAGTCTCCCACATTGTTCTGACGCTTCTTTGGCAACAATATTTAGCTTATCTATGTTAATAGTTTTTACTATGGTTCTATCCGTTATTAAAGGATATATCTCCCTAACATTCAATTCAGTCGCTTTTTGAACAATTAAACTATTGTTTTGTCGTTTTAATAATGCAAATGCTAAATTTACCTTAGATTTACATAAAATATTATCTGTTTTTTCAAAAGGAATTAAAAAAACATTTCGCCTATTCTTTACCTCAATTTTGCAAACCCACTCGCCATCATGCTCATTATATGCCATAATAACATCATTAGACTTCACTTTCATTACATTAATTAGGTAATGGGCATCCTCTTTCGTTAGAGAAATACTCCCTAAATCACTTAATTTAACTGCCAATAACAATCTGATGCTACTCATTATTTTTTAATGAATCTCTAGTACATCATTATTATTGGTAGTTTTTTTAGAACTTTCTGAAACATACTGAAAAACGTCTCTTTTGGCATTTAAGAATTTTGGTTGAGAGATATTTTCATTTTTCACCTTATCTTTAACACCTAATCTTGCATATGCATTATTTAATAAATCTATCATATGATCATCTCTCATTCTCGCAGTTTGACCTCCCATCACAATAGCTACTAAATTAGCTTCTGGTTTTTTTGTTGAGGTTGCAAGATTAAATCC
Source organism: Candidatus Bandiella numerosa (assembly GCF_021811875.1). GTDB lineage: Bacteria > Pseudomonadota > Alphaproteobacteria > Rickettsiales > Midichloriaceae > Aquirickettsia > Aquirickettsia numerosa_A. The sequence continues at coordinate 3,198 of NZ_JAJBJD010000023.1, forward strand.
TGAAGCATTAACATATCCAGTTTTTAATCCATCTGCCCATGCATATCTTTTTAAAACCCGATTATGTCCCTTTATTTCTTTTCCTCTATAAATAAATGATGTCATAGAAAAAAGATGATAATATTTTGGAAAATCCCTCTTAAGTGCACTTGCTAATTTTGCCATATCCCTAGCAGTTGTATATTGCTCCTCATGATGCAATCCATGAGGATTTTGAAAATTAGTATTTTTCATATTCAATTTTTTTGCAGTTATATTCATTAATTGAATAAATTTTTTTCTATCACCTGAAATCGCTTCTCCAAGTACCACTGCAGCATCGTTAGCTGATTTTACTATCAATGCATTAATAGCTTGACGTACAGTAATTTTTTGCCCACGCTTTAGAGCAATATTACTTTTTGGCTGCTCTGAAGCATGTTTTGACACCGTAAGTTTTTGTAATGGTGATAGTTTATTTTTCTTTAAGGATTCAAAAGTGATATATAAAGTCATCATTTTAGTAAGTGAAGCAGGATACCTTTTTTGATCTGCATTTTTTTCAAAAAGCACTCTACCTGTTTTAGCATTAACAACTATACTTGCATAATTAGAGGATTTAAATATAGAAGGCTTAAGATTTATAGGCTTAGAGTATGCCTGAAATGGTTGTAATAAAAAATAGATAAAAAACAGATTTATCAAAAATAATTCAGAGAACTTTTTCAACTGCATAAAAAATAATAATTGAAACTAATTTTATCTAAAATGGTGATATTATGTCAAGAACTTGTTTTCCATATGGATCTTGTTGATATTGAGATATTTGCCCTCTACCACCATATGACACTCTAGCCTCCGCAATTTGATCAAGATCAACTGAGTTATCACTACCAATATCTTCTGGTCTCACAATTCCAGCTACTGTAATCTCCCTCAATTCATAGTTAACTCGTATTTCTTGCGATCCTTTAATCAAGAAATTACCATTAAAGGCCGTTGCATAAATGCAAAGCAAGGAAGATATGCAATAAATGGATTTAAAAAATTAGATTCATATAAAGAAGAGGCATTGCTAAACAAATATAGTGTCAAAGAAGAAATGGATGTACACAGATAATTCAGCCATATCATCGGCCTTGGAATAAGCCTTGGTTTTTCGATTGCATCTCTTGATAAAGTCTCTGAGAGAGCTATTTTGCGCCTCAATATTATAGGTGCGCTTTTTACTTTGTATCAAAACATCATTTGGGATAACTCTTGCATATACTTTGTAATTGGGCTCTGTCGCATCTGTGAAAATTCAGTGCAAAAAGTGAAAATTTCAAAGTGTGGAAAATCGGGGGTTAGAAATTCTTAATTTTTACTTTTTATTTCAAAAATTAACAGATGCGACAGAACCCATATCATAGCAGCTTTCTCAATTACATGCTGTATTTGTTTAGCAATGCCATAATTATAGTGGCAGCGCGTTATAAAGTTTTAACATTTAGTAGTTACTTAAGTAAAAAATTTATCGTTGCATAAAAAAAGTGTTATTTAACTAAAATACTTTAAAGCTTTATTGAAATACTTAAATATTGCCGTAACGTTTTTTTATTTTAAGCTAAAGTAGCTTATCAATTTTTACGCTATAACTTTTAATTGTTTTAGCTCATTTTGTTATAATTGCTAAATCGCATTAATAAAAAAAAGTAATAGCAAATTAGTGTTTTATTGTTAAGTGTTATTTACCACCCATTCTTTCAGCTTAGTAAATCTATCAGTATTTTTCTTATTTCTAACTGCAAGAGAAATTGCTTTCTTCTGCCCCACCAATACAACAAGATTTTTGCCACGAGTAACAGCAGTATAAAGTAGGTTTTTCTTAAGCATTACATAATGTTGCATAGATATTGGTATTACTACTGCAGGATATTCAGAGCCTTGTGACTTATGTATAGTTGTTGCATAGGCTAGGGTGATTTCATCAAGCTCAGTAAATGAATAAATAGCTTCTCTATCATCAAAATTAATATGAACTTCCTGCTCTTCATGATCAACTCTGGTGATATAACCTATATCACCATTATATACTTCTTTATCATAGTTATTTTCAGTTTGCATAACCTTATCCCCTTTGGCATATCTTTGTCCAAACTTCTCTACTCCAGCTAGATATTCTGGATTAAGTATTTTTTGAAGTTCTATATTAAAGTATCTTGCTCCGCATCCACTTCTTTGCATAGGGCATAGAACTTGAATATCTCGAATGGGATTAAATTTGAATTTCTTAGGGATACGCTCTTTTACAAGAAGCTTAACCATATTTGCTATGTCTTCTGCTTCATTTGCTTCTGCAAAATAAAAATCTTTCTCATCTCCTTTTGGTTTTAATATTGGTACTCTTCCTTCGTTAATTAGATGAGCGTTAGTCACTATATCACTACTTTCCGCTTGCCTATATATTTCAGTTAATTTTACAACTTCTATTTTTTGTGAATCAATTATATCTTTTAAAACTTGTCCTGCTCCAACAGAAGGCAACTGATCAACATCTCCAACAATTAAAATGGCAGTCTTTTCATGTATAGCTTTTAGTAACGAGTGCATCAATTGTACATCAACCATTGAACTTTCATCAACTATAAGCAAATTACAATCAAGTTGATCATCTTCATTATGTTTAAAATCTCCAATATGCGGCTCGAATTGCAATAACCTATGTATAGTTAAAGCTTCTCTACCTGTTGCTTCACTCATTTTCTTAGCAGCTCGACCAGTAGGAGCGCATAGTTTAATTTTAACTTTTTTAGCAGACAATATTTTTATTATACAGTTTAGTATTGTGGTTTTCCCTGTTCCAGGTCCACCTGTAAGTACTAAAACCTTATTAGTGATTGCTTTCGTTATAGCGTTTTTTTGATTTACTGCTAATTTGATATTTTGTTTTTCTTCTACCCATTCTATAGCTTTGTCAGTGTCAATTCTATCCCAAGGAATTTTACCTCGTTGTAGAGAAAGTAATTTAGTTGCTATATTTTTTTCATAAGTATAATAACCACTTAGAAAGATAAAATCTATTTCACCAATCTGATCTTTCGTTAAAAACTCTTCTTTTAACTCAAGATTTAATGCTTCCTCTAGTATAGACTTATTAATAGAGAGTAATTTTTCAGCATTATTAAGTAAAAGATCAACAGGTAAAGCAACATGCCCATCAGAGAGAGCTTCCATTAGGGTAAACCCAATACCAGCTCTAGCCCTTATCATAGAATTTTCTTCTATACCTAAATTCTTAGCTATTTTATCAGCTGATAAAAATCCAATGCCCCTAATATCTTTTGCTAATCTATAAGGATTATCTTTAACAAGTGAAATTGATTGATCGCCATATGTTTTATATATCCTTGTTGCTCTTGTAGTACCAACACCATTAGATTGTAGAAAGACCATTATCTCGCGTACAATCTTTTGCTCTTGCCAGTTTTTTGTTATTTTATCAATTCGCTTATCACCAATTCCATTAATTTCTTTTAGTTTCATAGGAGATGATTCAATAACATCAAAAATATCCTCACTAAATGCAGCAACTAATTTCTTTGCAAAATGAGGACCTATGCCCTTTATTAGTCCTGAACCTAAATACTTTTCAATACCTTCAATTGTAGTAGGGGGGATAGATTGAATAAACTCAGCTTTAAATCCTAAACCATATTGCACATCGTTACGCCAGTAACCTTTAGATGTGATATCCTCGCCAGGAGTAACGCTTGGAATTGTACCTATTACAGGAACTAAATCTTTATGGCCTTTAACCTTTACTTTGAGAACAGCAAATCCATTTTCCTCATTGTGGTAAGTAACTCTCTCAACATTTCCCGATAAATATTCTAATTTAGATTCGTGATTCTTCATTTATAGCCCCAAAGAATATTGCGCGCTTTTCTCTGTAGTTTTCAGGCGTACACCAGAGCCTATAAGGCGTACCTTGCTTTTAGGCTTTCGTGATTTTGCTTTGATAAGTAAATCAAGTAAATTCTCTTCTATGAGAGAGCTTGCTTGTTTTTCTGCAGTAGTAACGCTAAAATCATCAAATTTTACTTTGACAAAACACCCTTTAATATTAGAGCTTCTCCCGATTCTCTGATCTAATTTATTAAAGAGTTTGGAGAGTTCTCTTTGGCATTGTTCTATTGTTACTAAATCATTCTCAAAAGTACGTTCAAAGCTAAATGACTTACGTTTTCGATCAGACTCAACCTTTCTGTCATCAATGCCTCGTGCCATATTATATAAAGTTGCACCATATGATCCGAAATTTCCAATCAATTCCTCAACTCTATATTGTTGCAAATCGTAACAACTAGATATGCCCATTGCTTTTAACTTTTTGAGAGTTACTTTGCCAACGCCAAATAAATTTTTTACATCAAGAGAAGCAACAAACTCCATCACTTTTTTTGGAGGAATTACAAATTGTCCATTTGGTTTATTCCAATCACTTGCAATTTTTGCTAATAACTTATTTGATGATATGCCTGCTGATGCGGTGAGTTGTTGCTTTTTATATATCTCATCTCTAATTGCTTTTGCTATCAAAGTTGCACTCCCATGATACATATCGCTTCCAGTTACATCTATATAAGCTTCATCTAGTGAAAGTGGTTCTATAGCAGAGCTATAGTTTGCAAAGATTTTCCTAATTTGATTGGAGACCTCTTTATATTTACTCATATTTACAGGCAATAGAACCAGAGAATCACATTTACGCAATGCTTTATATGTAGGCATTGCAGAATGTATACCATATTTTCTAGCTTCATAATTACAAGTGCATAATACTCCACGCCCTGAAGAACCAATTGCAACAGGTTTGTCTTTTAAATATGGGTTATCTCTTACCTCGATAGAAGCATAAAATGAATCCATATCTATATGTATGATTTTTCTATGCATCGCTCCTTCCTAGCCAAAATGGTGGCTTTCTATTTGTATATCGATGTAAAGAGCGCTTCCCAATCGTATAATATTTTCTATATGCAGATAAAGGGTCATCTTTAACTTTATATATATCAGGCATTGCTTGTGGTCTTTGTGTAATGCCAATATCTTTTATAAAGCCCCTTGGTAGATTTAAAGAAGCCATGACAGAATATGACAGGTGGTCAGATTTTTTATTCCATCTAAATTTATATTCTTTGTTGAGTTCAATAGTTAAATCTTTAAGCCATAACCAATTGCTGAGTGATTCAGAAGCCCATAAAGTACAAGGGTGCTTCTTATGAGTTGGCTTATATGGCGCCTCTACACCATTTATGAACAAAGCTGTGCATAAGATTTGGACGGACTCCAAGATCATTTTAATTACATGGCTATCCGCATGAGATTGAGCGCATTTAGCTATATCGTCATCTAAATAAAAAATATTCAAAACAACCCCTCAACCTTTTCTTCTACTTCTTGTTGGCTTGGAGCAGTATAGCGGTAAAGCTCTCTATCTCCAATATTGCCACTTATTTTTTTTGCAAAAGACATACCATACTTGTCGTTAGCTCTTTTTAAACAAGTATGCCTTAATTGATGAGGTTCTAATACAAATTTTTCATCTTCTTTTAAATTTACACAAGCCTGCCTAGAAATTCTCTGACATAATCTCGTTACTGCAGTCTCGCTAAGAGGCTGGTAATTTCTATTAACAAATAGGAAGTTATTTTCAATTTTATCTTTATTTTTTTCTCTACATTCTAAATATTGATCAACCCATTTTCTTGCATCATCTGGTAAAAATACTCTTTTAGTAATCATGTTACCTTTTCTTCTAATATCGTGGAGTCCTTTATTATAGTATTGATCTAATCTTAGAGAACAAAGTTCAAATTTTCTAAGTCCAGTATGCAAAAGAGTAAAAAATACAGCGGCTTCAAGTAAGGGATTTTGATTATTTCTTGAACATATCTTTATTCTTGTATCTATTGCAGAGCGAAGCAGCATTAATTGCCTGTCAGTTAAGCCATTCCAGTCAGGCTCATCTTGCATCAAATCTTTTACTCCTTCAAATGGATTACCTGCAGCAAACTCTCTTCTCTCACCAATCCAACTAGCGCAATGTTTAAGTGTTGCAAATATTCTATTAATAGTAGTAGCTTTGTAATTTTGTCCTGTAATCTGTGAAGTATGAGATAATAATAATCTTGTGCGCCGTGCATGATGTAAGAGTAGAGGGTTCAAGTCCCTCATGGGCTGATATAGAGCTGTCCATTAGCTGAGGCAAGGTTAACTTCGTGAGGAGTTGGCGGAAGGAAGCTGACGGCAAAGTAAGGCTGAGACGAACAGAAACTTGGTAGTAGGCCGTTATAACT
>NZ_JAJBJD010000144.1 GCF_021811875.1 Candidatus Bandiella numerosa
ATACGCAAAGATTAATGGAAGGAGAGATTAATACAATTAAAAACGATGTGATAGCAGAGGGTGGTACAGGTACAAATGATACAGGAGATATAAATGAGCAGATAGATGATCAGAAGTTATATGAGAAGAAGTTTGCTGAAACACAAGATTTAAATGAAAGTAGGCAGAAGAAGCCAGATGGAAGAGATAAGAGTAAAGATACAAAAGATGCAGAGACTTTATACAATAAGGAAGAGTATAAAAATAGGGATCATGGGGGGTTGTAAATGTTAATAATGGCGCAAAAAGGTTATAAATATAGCATTTATACAAAGTGCAGTAGTTGCATTAGAGTAATAAGTATGGTATAATGCAATATATGACAAATAATTATAATATTATGAAAGAACCACAAAGACCAACGGTAACAATTACATTTAGTCCTAAAATAAGAAATTTAATAATCAGCATGTCTGAAAGATATGCCATGTCTAGAAGTAAAATTATATCAGAAGCAGTAGCAATGTATGCAGAGAAGAAAGCAAAAGAAGTAGGAAGTTTAATGAGTTTTGCTGGAAGTATAAAAGATGACCAAGGTAAAGAGATATTAGAGATAATTAAAAAGCACAGAATAAATAAAGAGGAGATAATGCAATGAATTACGTACTAGACTCAGATACTATTATATACTTTTTACAAGGTCAAAATGCTCTTGTAAATAAGATAGGTTCAATAGATATAGATAAAATACACACAACAGCTATCAATGAAGCTGAATTATATTTTGGAGCGTATAACTCGTCTCAAGTAAAGGGTAATATAGAAACGGTTAGAGGATTTATAAGAAACATTAAGGTACTGGATTTTGACAGCAGTGCTGCAAAGAGATATGGGGAGATTAAATCAGAATTGAAAAAGCAAGGCAAGATAGTTCCTGATATGGATATTTGTATAGCATCAATAACCAAAAGCAAGAAAATGACTTTAGTTACAAATAACATTAAAGATTTTGCTAGAATAGAAGGGCTTAAAGTAGAGAATTGGATTAAAACAAGTTAATGGAAAAAAACAGTATCCACATCAATTATAAAAGTAATATTTGTAGTAAGTTTCGTTATTACTATGACAAATAGTGGATATTGTAATGAAAGCTTTTACAAAAATCATGCGAGGGGTTGGCATTGGTACGAAAGGAATAAAGAGAGCGAGGAAATGATTGATACACATGAACAAAATAGTAAGCCAAATGCCATAACCCCTACGCAAGAAGTGGAGAATATCAAAAAAGAAGCAGAAAGTAAACTGCATAATGCAAGGAAGCATAAATATTAGATAGCGTTAAGCAACTTTTAGAATCAACTCATTGTCAATATTTGCTTCATAAGGGGGAATGTTGAATGAACTGTGTCACGCTAATTTTTCCACTACAGAAAAATCATATTTTTTGTTCATATTTAATCCTAACCTATTAGGGAACATAATGTCAAGTTGGGATATAGTTAAAGCCCAATCTGATAGTGGCATGCTCCATTTTTTACAAGCTGCCTGAATTCCACAGTACACCATTTTTTGTAAGGCCATTTCGCTAGTAAATCCACCTTTTGTTTTTGTAAATTTACGCATTATACGATGCATTCCTTCTATTATATTTGTAGTGTAAATTATTTTTCTTATTAGCTTATTATACATAAAATATACCGATAAATGCTCCCAGTTTTCATTCCAGGATTTTATTACTATAGGATACTTTTTACCCCATTTTTCTTCTAATTCTAATAAATTATCTTCAGCTGTTTTCTTTGTATCTGCCTTATATACAAGCTTTAAATCCTCTGCAAACTTCTTTTTATCTTTATAAGAGACGTACTTTAAAGAATTTCTAATTTGGTGAACTACGCACAGTTGCACCTGACTCTTAGGAAATATACTATTTATTGCTTCTGGGAACCCTTTTAAACCATCTACACATACTATCAACATATCATCAACCCCTCTATTTTGTAAGTCCGTTAGTACTGACAGCCAAAAATGCGCTCCCTCACTTTCTGATAAATAAAAACCTAAAACCTCCTTTTTACCTTCTACTGTTATCCCTATTATGTTATAAACTACTTGGGTCTCTACTTTGCCATCTATCCTAGCTTTACTGTACATTCCATCTAAGAATACTATTGGATATACCTTTTCTAAAGGCCTTCCTTGCCATTCTTTAATTATTGGTATTATTCTATCTGTAATACCGCTAATCTGTGATTTATCCACTCCTATTCCATACATCTCTCGTATGTTATCTGATATATCTTCATAGCTCATCCCTAATGTGAATAATTTTGTTATTTTTTGATCTATCTCATCTGTTAATGTTACCTGCCTTTTCTTCACTATCTCAGGCTCAAATCCTCCATTCCTATCTCTTGGCGTTTCTAGTTCAAAATCTCCATATGCGCTTCTCACGATTTTCTTATTTTTCCCATTCCTCCGGTTATCCTCTTCTTTATTTGAGCTTAAATAGTTCTCCATTTCTCCTTCTAATGCTGTTTCTAACGCTCTTTTTATTATTGGCGTTAATATCCCATCTTTTCCTGATAATGATTTCCCTGATTTTATTGCTTCTACTATCTGTTCTTCTACTTGGCTTGCATATTTGATTTTTTTACTTTTTTCTTGTGTCATTTTTAAACTCCTTTTTTAATTTTAATTTATCTTTTGACACAGTTTAATTCAACATTCTCTCATAAAGATTCCACTCATTAGAGGACATAGTCGCTTTAATCTGCAAAACATTGTGTGCATTCTCTCGGGTCCACTGCATTTTTTGTTTTCGCTTGAATCTAGTATTTATTTGAGACTCTACTATAG
>NZ_JAJBJD010000145.1 GCF_021811875.1 Candidatus Bandiella numerosa
TTTCTTGAATTCCTATTATTCTATCAGCTTTTATACCAAACTTATCGTTCTTCTTTATATGAATCTAATTTTTTAAATCCATTTATTGCATATCTTCCTTGCTTTGCATTTATGCAACGGCCTTATTATTTCAAAATCCATTTGATACCTGTATTGTTTTAGGTCAAAGGTTAGCACTTTTCCTATTTATACGCTATCTAATATTTATGCTTCCTCTAAATTTTTAATAATTCTTTTTAATGATTTTATCTGCTTTTCTTCTGTGTTATTTTCCATTTCATTCTGAAATAATTATTTTTAATTTTTGATTATCTATTTGCCCAGCAATCACTTCAATAATCTCATTATTGGCCGAATTTATAATAAATGTGACTGGAAAAGTATTTAATTTCATACTTTGGTATAAATTTGAATTTATAATAAATACATCCTCATAATAATTGCCATTTTTTTTTAACCAATCAATCACGACGCTTCGCTCCTCATCAATTATAAAGCCATATAAAAATATACCTTCATTTTGAAAAATTTTTAATTTTGATAACTCATCTACGCACTCTTGACACCTGGTTGAAAAAAAATGTAGAATTACATACTTATTTTTATTGCTTTTGAGCTTAATTTCATCTCCTGTTATTATGCTTTTCATGTTAAGAAAGCTTAATCTATTACTTTTTAAATCTATAACACTCTCAAATTTATCGTTTAACTTTATCTTAAAAGCAAATAATGTCACAATCAAAATAAAAAATATAAGTGGTAAAAAAAATTTAAATTTCATATTCCTTGTCAAGCTTGAAATTAAAGGTATCAAAAAAACAATTTTTAATAATTTTGTTTAGCTCTTTGCTCTCTATACACTTTTTTGTTTCCATATAAATGGACGTCATTCTGCAATCATGTATTCCACATGGGTTAATGTTATCAAAAAAGCTCATGTCAGGGTTAATATTTATTGCCAGACCATGATATGATACCCATTTCTTTACTCTTATTCCAATCGAGGTTATTTTTTTATTAGCATTATCATTATGAACCCAAATACCAATATTTTTCTTATCCGCATAAGTGATAATGTTATTGTGAGTAAAAATTGAAATTATCCAGTTTTCCAACATTCTTATAAAAAATTTTAAATCTATCTTACCATCGAAAAGTTTTTTTAAATCAAGCATAACATAAATTATTTTTTGTCCAGGTCCATGATAAGTGATTTTACCACCTCTATCTGTGTTGATAAAAGGTATATCTACTATATTTTTAATATCAGTGCTCACTGCACTTCTTCCAAGTGTATATATACTAGGGTGCTCTAACAACCATACTGCTTGATTTTCATTCCCCTCAATAATTTTTTGCACTTTGGCATGCATAAAATCAATTGCAAAATCATAATCTATTGGATTGTAAGAATAAATAAAATCAATTTTTGGCATTTATTGAATCAGATCTTTGAAAACATCTGCAAAATTGGCTTGGACATGAGGCAACTTTATATACTTCACCCATAATTATATTCTTCAGTCCTTCAATAAATTTATCATCTTCACTTACTGTTTTTGTCCTATGATATGCTATTGCACCATTTTCTATTGCTAATTCTTTGTATTCGATATCCAATTCAACCAAAGTTTCAACATGCTCTGATACAAATGAAATAGGCACTACTAATATATTTCTATTCTTTTTTGAGGCCTCAATTATAATTTCATCAGCATAAGGTTTAATCCATGATACCGGCCCCACTCTACTTTGATAAGCTAAAACATAATCTAGATCATGAATATCTGCTGCTTCAATTATCAATTTTACAGTATTTTGTACTTGCCATTGATAAGGGTCCCCTGATTTAATTATTTTCTCTGGCAAGCCATGTGCTACAAATATTACATAAGGTTTGCCATTTTTTGTTAAAGCCTTATGATATGCCATATAAAAAATTTTTGTGACTGATAAAATAAATTCTTTTTGAAAATAGTAACAACAGGTAATTTTTTGAGGACAATTTAGACCTGAATTTTTGAAAGCTATATTCCATTTTTCTAAAAACGAAGCTGTAGTAGTTGTAGAAAATTGTGGGTATAGAGGAATTAAAACTATATCTGTTGGATTATATTCAACTATCTGTTTTATGGTTTCCTGTGGCAATGGATGACAAAAATTCATACTAATAAAAACTTCATACCGATCTTTATCAAGCTTTTCCTGAAGAGCTTCCCTTTGTTTTATCGTATTTACAAATATTGGTGATTTTCCACCTAATTTATCATAATTCCTCATAGCCTCTTTTTTTCTTAATTTAGAAATTAGCTTAGCAAGTATATATCTAAAAGGGTTAGGTAAATTAATAATGTTTTTGTCATTAAATAGGTTAAACAGGAAAAATTCTATTTCATTTCTACTGTTTGGCCCTCCTAAATTATATATTACAACAGCAGTTTTATTTTTAATGTTGATATTTTCCATGAAAAATGATATTGATATTTTACAAAATGAATATTATCAGTAAGCTTACAATTATCAAATAGTTATTTACTACCGTAGTTTGCTTGTGAAAATAAAGACCATAAATTTTATATATTGTTTAGTATTAATAACATTTTTTTGGGGATCGTTATATTGTTACGGAGACAATACAAATGGCCCATATGATCTATTGCAACAGCTCAAAAATGTACCAAAAACAAAATCAAATAAAAAAGACCATTGCATAATAGGCAGAAAGAAACATATATGATAGAATGAAAAGATAAGTACATACGAAAGAGGAGGCAAAATGTCATTTTTAGTAAGAGAAGCAGAAGAACGTATAGAGAAGA
>NZ_JAJBJD010000146.1 GCF_021811875.1 Candidatus Bandiella numerosa
CTTTCTTGAATTCCTATTATTCTATCAGCTTTTATACCAAACTTATCGTTCTTCTTTATATGAATCTAATTTTTTAAATCCATTTATTGCATATCTTCCTTGCTTTGCATTTATGCAACGGCCTTTTGTATGTTTACATAGATAATTTAGCGTTAAAACATGAAAATTTATAATAGAGATGCGATATAGTTAAAGAACAATAAAAATTACAATATTAAATACTAAATTAGCAATTAATCAGTTGTAATAATTTTTGTTTTATGTATATTCGTATACTACTAAAGTGTTTTAGAAATAAAAAGTTATTTTATGAGTACAAAGTTATCGAGTACATTTTTTGCTAAACCTTCGTATGTACAAAACAAGTGGTTGTTAATTGATGCAAAAGATCAAATTTTAGGAAGGCTTGCAGCACAAATTGCAAAAATTCTACGTGGAAAGCATAAGCCTTATTTCACACCACATATTAATTGTGGTGATAATGTTGTTGTGATAAATGCAGACAAGTTAAAATTAACAGGCAAAAAACTTCAACAAAAAATTTACTATAGACACACAGGATTTCCTGGAGGAATTAAACAGATTAAGGCTATTGATTTAATATCAGGGAAATACCCAGAAAGAATGTTGCAGTTGGCTGTAAAAAGAATGATGCCCAAAGAGAGCCCACTTGCAAGACAACAACTTAAATGTTTGCATGCGTATGCCGGGGAAGATAATCCTCATGCGGCACAACAACCTGTTTTAATTAACCCTGTTAAGTAATATTATGAGTAACAAAGAAGAAATTGTAAAAGAAAGCAAAAAAAAGGAAAGTAAAATTAAAATTGCATCTATAGCGAAACCTAAAATCACATCTAAAGCTGCCGCTGAACCAGCTTTACCAAGTAAAATAGCGATTTCTAAAGTTGTTGCCTCTGAAAAAAAAGAAATCAAAAAGCCAATAGATGCTAATAAGATATATGCTACAGGAAAAAGAAAAACTGCTATTGCAAAAGTTTGGATGATCAAAAAGGGTTCTGGCAAAATCACAGTAAATGGGAAAAGCATTATAGATTATTTCAAAAGGCCAATTTATAGGATGATAATCAATCAACCTTTTGATATAGTTAAAGCACAAGGTGTTTATGATATAGAATGTCAAGTTCTTGGAAGTGGTTTGTCTGGTCAAGCTGGAGCTATAAGGCATGGTATAAGTAAAGCATTGAACCAAATTAGTGATGAATATCATGGCACGCTAAAAAGTGGTGGGTTCCTTACTAGGGATAGCAGAAGAGTGGAAAGGAAAAAATATGGCCAGCCTAAGGCTAGAAAGAAATTTCAGTTCTCTAAAAGATAACAAATTAGTATTTCTTATTATATTATCTATAAGCATGCTGATTTTATTGTTTTTTAAAAGCAAAGTGCATTAAGTGTATACATTGTTTCCTAATTTCTAATATTATTGATTAGTTATATGTTATTTAATAAACATAAAGAAAGTCATATCTTTTTTATTGTTATTGCAACAATTTCAGTATTTGATCTTGCTATATTCTTTTATTTACCATTACTTTCAAATATAAGGCAAGAATTTCAAGTTGATGAATCACTAATTCAATTCAGCGCAGCTGTTAACGTTTTTGGAATTGGCATGTCCTCTATTATTTACGGTACATTGTCTGATGCATGGGGTAGAAAAAAATTGGTATTATTCGGGATAGTTTGTTTTGCAATCGCTTCATACTGTATATCATTAATTAGCTCAATATATATATTATTCATTTTGAGATTTATTCAAGGATTAGGAGCAGGAGTGTCATGGTCAGTTGGGAATGCTATAGTGCATGATATTTATAAAGGTAAGATGTTTGAAAAAGCAATTATCACTCTTCATATTATTATTGGATCAATGCTTGTTATATCACCAGCATTAGGTGGATACATTGGAAATATCATTGGTTGGAGACATAGCTTTCAACTAATGGCATTTCTTGGTTGTTTATTATTTATATACTGCATATTTTTATTGCCAGAAACTTTGCAAAGTAAAAAAACAACAATTAATCTTAAAAAAATTTTAGCAAACTATTTAACACTGTTCAAAAATCCCACGTATACAAAATTTTTGACAATCAAGGTATTGATGGTTTCTATTGCATTTGTAAATGTCACAAATTTACCCTTACTATTTGTTGAAACATATAACACAAGTGTTGAAAATTGTGGGTTATTAATAGCCTTAGGTGCTTCAATGTTTGTGATTGGTGGAATGATATGCAATAAATTAATAAACTACTTTTCAACATACAACATAATAAAGCATTCTCTGTATTTCATTATTCTTAGTAGCGTTATTTTAATAATTAGTGAACAGATTGGGTTTTTAACTGCAATAAACATTCAGCTAATTAAAATTCCATATCTTCTAGGAATTGCATGCATTTTTGGTAATGCCACTCACAGGATAGTCAGTGCAATACCAGAATTATCAGGTAGCGCCTCAGCAATTATGATAACACTTGAAATGTTTATTAGCTCAATTGGAGTAAGGTTAGTTAGCGTTTTTTACGATACCACAATTTATCCAATGGAAATATACGCAATTATTGCAACATTTATATCAGTAGTTGTATTAACCAGATTTCATGGACAAAATAATTAATAATGAAGTTATAATTAATAGTTTTATATCTTTTTATCTTTTATAAAAGGAAGCATAAATATTAGATAGCGTATAAATAGGAAAAGTGCTAACCTTTGACCTAAAACAATACAGGTATCAAATGGATTTTGAAATAATAGTAAGAAAAAAAGAAAAAGGCGAGGTAGTATCA
>NZ_JAJBJD010000147.1 GCF_021811875.1 Candidatus Bandiella numerosa
TACTTTGCCGTCAGCTTCCTTCCGCCAACTCCTCACGAAGTTAACCTTGCCTCAGCTAATGGACAGCTCTATATCAGCCCATGAGGGACTTGAACCCTCTACTCTTACATCATGCACGGCGCACATTAAAGTACTAAAATTATAAACCATCATGCATATGAGATCCCAGATGTAAACCAATTTTTCCATATAAACCTCACACTTTATAAAATTTTAGACTTTGTTAAAACCTAGGTTATTTAAAGGTGCCATAACAGCATAGAATAAATCGAAGGACTGCAATTTAGTGCAATTTTACGTAAAGTATTTTACTTCTCTCTTTTTATCAGTCATTGACAAAATATCGACCTATATATAAGTTCATATGAAGGACAAAATATTGTTATAAAATATGTTTTCTTTAAGTTATCCTAAAAAGAGAGCTCAGAGACTAAGAAGTTGCAAGTGGAGTAGAGATTTATTTGCAGAAACGTGCATTAGTCCTAAAAACCTAATACAGCCCTTTTTTATTACCGAGGGTAATAATATTAAAAATGCGATTGACACCATGCCAAGCATCTATAGATACAGCGTGGATAACTTAATAAGAGAAGTGGAAAAAGCGATAGAATCCGGAATTAAAGCAATTTTACTATTCCCACAAATCATAAGTGATAAAAAAAGCAGTAATGCTAGTGAGGCGTGTAATATCAATAATTTAATTTGCCGAGCTATAAGAGAAATAAAAAAGCACAATTTTGATATTGGAATAATGGCAGATGTTGCCCTTGATCCATATACACTAGATGGACATGATGGGATTACTGATAGTAATGGAAAAATTTTAAATGATGCCACGTTAGATATATTATGCAAACAATCAATTAGTCTAGCAGAGTCCGGTTGCGATGTTATTGCTCCATCAGAAATGATGGATGGAAGAGTTGGTAGAATTAGAGATTCATTAGAACAAGGTGGATTTTATAATACTAAAATAATCTCTTATTCAGCAAAATATGCTTCAAATTTTTACGGACCATTCAGAGATGCTGTTGGCTCTAAAAATTTCCTCAAAAATTCTTCTAAAGATACTTATCAAATGGATTTTAGAAATGCTAGAGAAGCCATTTATGAAGTTGGCTTAGATATTTCTGAAGGAGCTGATGCAATTATTATAAAACCTGCTATGCTATATTTAGACGTAATAAGTTTAGTAAAGAAGGAATTTAATATTCCAATAATCGCTTATCAAGTAAGTGGAGAATATTCAATGCTAAAAATAGCAGGAGAAAAAGGTATCTTTGATACTGATAGTGCATTCATAGAAAGCCTAATTTCATTTAAGAGAGCTGGTGCTTGTTCGATAATAACTTATGCTGCAATTGAGATGGCAAAAAAACTGGCGTTCTATAGATAAAGGGCAATAGCAAAGTCCGGCAATGCTTTGATTTAAATTTAATAAATCATACAATTTTACTACCCCCAAACAATATCAATACCCTTAAAATCAGAAAAAAGTATGATGAATTAAATATTATGTATATAATTTCTAATTAATAAAAATTTAATCAAATTTCTATAGAGCAAATGCAAAACATTATATTTGAAAGTTACCTGTTTATAAAAGCATTTCATATTGTTTCAATTATATCTTGGATGGCTGGATTGCTATATCTACCAAGAATTTTTGTTTACCATACAAAAACAAAAAAAAATTCTGAAGCTGACAATTTATTTAAAATAATGGAAAAAAAGTTATTGAGATTCATTATGCTTCCGGCCTTTTTATCAAGTTTAGTAACTGGATTGATCTTAATCTATATAGTGGGGTTTAAAGGAAATATTTGGCTACACATCAAATTATTATTCGTAATTTGTTTGATATATACTCATCATTTAATGGCAAAATATGCAAAAAATTTTGCTAATAATAAAAATCAGAAGAGCGAAAAATATTTCAGAATATTCAATGAGATACCAGCAATATTAATGATTATAATAGTCTTTTTAGCAATTGTTAAAAACTTTTAATGTCAATAAAAGCTTTGATAGTGCTGACTCCTTAGAATCTGCGTAAATAATTGACTTTAAGCTATACTTATTTTTAATGAGTTTATTTTGTATTATAGAGCTACTAAAAATTGCAAAATAACCTGATATACATAGAAATATAAATGCCTTAATATTGTGATCTATTAAATCTAAATCACCCAAGCAAGAAACGATTATAGATATAGTTATATAAAAAATTACTCCCTTCCATAACCTATTATAAATAAGCCAAATTAAAGTAAAAAAACGCTATAATCGATATTTTTTCTCTAATAAAAACACAATCATCTAGTGCAGTATCCTTATTAAGAAAATTTTGCTTTGCATAAATCAAAAAAACTTTATCCACTGTAAATAGCTAAATGGTTAATATAGCTAGCAGATATATCACTGCTACAGAAAATAATAAATAACTAATTGTGAGCGTTGTATTCATAGATTTTTGTTGCATATACTCTTTTGACTCTAACTCCATAATAATATCATTCAATTTTTTGTGAATATTTTTTTGTTTTAATTACACTATTTTTAAGGCATTGCTAAACAAATATAGCATACAATTGAGAAAGCTGATATGATATGCACAATAACACAAATAAGGTTAGTATATGTCAGAAATAATATGTTGCAAATGCAGAGAAAGTAATTAGGCACCGTCAAGTTAATGGAAATATGGCCGCAACACAACCCTGACCCTTAAATTTTAGGCAGCAGCTATCTCTTGGATAGCTTCATCCCAAATAAATTTAGCTTTTTGAAAATTCTCTCTTTGGAT
>NZ_JAJBJD010000148.1 GCF_021811875.1 Candidatus Bandiella numerosa
GAGAAGATTAATCTCTTCTCTATGTACTCTGCTTTTGGTAAACACAAATCTGAAACCGCCCTATGCGACATCGCTTGTACGGTGGTGTGAGAGGGAGGTGCTGCAATGCGCCTCTCTACTCGATTTTCATTTTAACTTGACGGTGCCGATTTGAAAAATGACGCTCAAAAAGTTCGAGTGCTGTAAGCTGGCGGAGAAAGAGGGATTCGAACCCTCGATACGAAAAAATCGTATACTTCCTTAGCAGGGAAGCGCCTTCAGCCACTCGGCCATCTCTCCTAGATGTTTGTGGATATAATCTAGTTTTTTTTAATAAAAATAGCAATAAAAAAGTACGCTTGAATGCTACATTTAACGTTTAAACCCAACATTTTGCGAACATTTTAATTATTATATTAGATAAATATTTGTTACATTGAGGTCCATATATTTATGCTTAATGAAATTTTATTTTCTTGATTTTTTATACTCATGATTGTGGTGGAAATTTTTTAAATCGTGAATATTTCCTATCCCCACAAAAATAAAATCCAACTCCCCAATTTCCTTGTCCGGACATATTGACACATTAAACTCAGAATGAGGCGGAATATCCTTCCTAAGATTGGTTGACATATTTAGTATTTTATTATTTTCGTCATAACCTATTATTTTCACCGTTTGCACAAATTTTGTTTTATCAGAATCATTAATGATTTTGATTGGTATTTTATACCTAATTTGCCTGTTAAAATTACTATCTCCATATTCTTCTTTAATTGGCTTAGAAAGTTCTATTTTTAAACCTTCTGCATTATGATAATCAAACAATTTATAAAAAATTTCAAAAAAAGCATGCTGATCAACTAAAAACTCTCTCTCAACATATAGAAATAAAGATAAAGCAATAAAAATAATAAGTGAGTAAATTATAGAAGCTATATTTTTTTTGATACTTTTACTGGCGATTTGACTAACTATTGGTTCATTGCTTTCACCTAATTTAATATTTCCCTTGTTAGGTATGTGTAACCATTCATATTCACATACAGAACAACAAACCATTCTTCCATGATTGCCAATTTCAGATTCACTAACTCTAAATTTCGTATCACAATTTTTACATTGAATTATCATTTTCAATTGGATTGTAACTTTTTTATTAATATTTCATTAACGCTTTGAGGATTAGCCTTGCCTTTGCTTATTTTCATTATTTCCCCGACAAAAAATCCAAATAATTTATCTTTTCCTGACCTATACTCCTCAACCTTTTTAGGATTAGCACTGATAATGTCATCGATATATTTTTCAATTTCATCAGTATTAGAAATTTGAGATAAATTGTATTTTTCGACTATTTTTTCTGGCGCTTCATTAGTTTCAAACATTTTATCAAGTACTTCTTTTGCTATCTTGCCAGAAATTTTATTAGAAGCAATTAACTGTAGCAGAGAGCCAAAATCTTCAGAACTAATGGATAAATCACTAAACTCTATACCTACTTTATTTAATCTTCCAAAAAGCTCGGCACAAATCCAATTTGCAGCAAGCTTAGGTTCAATTTTTTTAGCAATTTTTTCAAAAAATTCCGCAACTTTTTTATCTGCAGTTAATACTTCAGAATCGTATTCAGTGATACCATATTCTTTGATGTACCTCTTTTTTTTATCTTCTGGTAATTCAGGAAGGTTATTCCTAATATCATTGATATACTCTGAAGAAATTCTTAGTGGTAATAAATCTGGATCAGGAAAATACCTATAATCATTAGCTTCCTCCTTTTTTCTCATAGACTTTGTTTGACCTAAATTGACATCAAATAATCTAGTTTCCTGAATAATTTTTTGTTCATCTTCCAATAATTCTATCTGTCTATTTGCCTCATGCATTATAGCCTTGCCAATGTTTTTGAAGGAGTTCAGATTTTTTATTTCAACCCTTGTTCCTAGCTCATTATCTCCTTTTTTCTTAACTGAAACATTAGCATCACATCGCATTGAACCTTTTTCTAAATCTCCATCACACACGTCAATATATCTTAATATATTTCGTAATTTTTTCATGAATTGCTCAACTTCATCAGGATCTTGAAAATCTGGATTTGTGACTATTTCAATCAAAGGAACTCCCACTCTATTTAAGTCAATAAAAGTTTCGGTAGGGCTTTGGTCATGAATGCTTTTTCCTGCATCTTGTTCGATGTGAATACGATTTATAACAATTGTTTTTTGCTCCCCTTCTTTTGTTGTAATTTCAATGCTACCATCAGATACTATTGGATAAAAAAACTGAGAAATTTGGTAGCCTTGAGGAGAATCAGGGTAAAAATAATTCTTCCTATCGAACATAGAAAACTCATTGATCTTAGCATCAAGCGCAAGACCTGCTCTTACAGCTAATTCTACACATTTTTCATTTGTTACTGGCAACATACCTGGCATTGCTGAATCAATAAATGATACTTGCTCATTATTCTCCTCACCAAAACTAGTTGAGGCGCTCGAGAATAATTTACTGTTTGAACTCAATTGCGCATGAATTTCTAAGCCTATAACAAGCTCCCATTCATCTTTAATTCCTTGAATAATCATTTATAATATTTAGAAGTACATAATAGTTTTACTGTAATTCTGTACCATAAGCTAGACTATTTTACTAGTAGACGAGTAAATAATTATTAAAAATTACGTCTTATTTTTTGGCATTGCTAAGCAAATATAGCGTCAAAGAAGAAATGTATATACACAGATAATTCAGCCATATCAGCGGCTTTGGAATAAGCCTTGGTTTTTCGATTGTATCTCTTGATAAAGTCTCTGAGA
>NZ_JAJBJD010000149.1 GCF_021811875.1 Candidatus Bandiella numerosa
TTTTGTTCAGCGCTAAAATTTCTTTTTTCTTTTTTACTCATACTTCTTATTTTTTATTTATATTTTTATATCTTTTAGGAAATAAAACTACTCTTTTTGTTGTCTGACTTTTTCAGTCCACTATAATTATACATCACGCAACTTGATAGGATGCATAAATACGTATTAAAAACTTTTCAAATCATGGAAGAGTATTGGAAAACACTATTAGCCACATTTTAAGAGAGGTATGACATGTCAGTAAATTTTATTAGCACAGCATCTTTAAATCAAAGTACTGAAAGAAATATTAGTAAAGTAGTAAATGAAAGAGATAATATTGGTAGGCAAGTTCAGACTGGTAAAAAATTTGAGAATATATATGACGCTTCTGCATCTGAAGCAAGTGACATAGTTAATATTCAAGAATCTATCGATGTCCAGAAAAAGGATGCGGAAATATTACAAAAAGGTTTTCGTAGAGTAAATGAAATGTCAGATGAGTTAGGTGGCATGACAAAATATTTAAAAGGCAAGTTACATGAATGGCAAATTCATATAAATGGAATTACAAATAACGATTTTACTTCAGAAATACAAAAAGAATTTGCTAAAGGCCTGCTTAGCGGAATGGGGAATTTTTTGAATAAAAAATCAATATATGATGGAACCTATTTATTTGCAGGAGAGAATATGGATACGAAACCTGTTGAATTATCTGGAAATTTTGATCCAGACAAATACTACTTAGGAAGTAAACACAATATGTCATTTTCATATGGTGATGAGCAGATAAAACTTGATTTTAATGCTGGAGACAATTCTGTAAAAGAAATTGTCAAATTATTTGCTAATGTTGAGAAAAGCGGTGCTAGTGATGTGAATGAAGTATTTGTAGAATTTGAAAAAGGCATTTATCAATTAATTGGAGCAAAGCAAAGGGTTGATTCAGTTAGTAAAAACTTAAAGCAATTTGAAGAAATGCAAAGGACAAGTATAGAAAGTAGCGCCAAGAGTTATGATGATGTCGCCAATATTCGTGAAGTTACTGGATACACCGAGTTACTGCAAGTATCAAAGCGACTTTCTGAAATTTACTCAAGTATAGGAGCTTTGTCTAAGAGCTTAGCTGATTATATACGTTTATAAAGTGGTTAACGGAGAAGTAGTGTATGTTGAAGAAAAAAGAAATAAAGGAAAATGATATTTTGGTTTTTCAAAATAAATTTGGCTCTATTGAGGTAAATACTAAACATAAAATTTTTTTCCCAAAGGGTTTAATCGGTCTTGCAGCTTTAAAAATGTTTTGCTTTGCTAATGCAAATAACGATAAATATAAGTCTTTCAAATTATTGCAATCTATAGAAAGTGGGCAATTGTGTTTTTTAATGTTACCTATATCTTTTAGCAATAGTATAATAAAGGGGCAAGATTTACTTGGTGCAATTAATACTTTGGAATTAATTAGAGATGAAGTTGCGATTATGTTGCTTTGCTCAACTAAAAATATTGATAATAAGTTGAAATTAGCTGTAAATGCTAGAGCTCCAATTTTCGTTAATCTATCTGAGCAGACTGCATTTCAGTATGTATTACATAACTCAAATTATAGTCTGGCACATCCATTATAAAAATTGTGCTTTTAAGCTTTCAATTTTTCAAATATTGATTATAATAAGTGCTATATATGCCATATACTTTTTTTTTGATTTATGAATAAGTTTTTAAAATCGTTCTTTTTGTGTTTTTTATTATTAAGCATGAGTAACTGCGCGGTTATAGGCATTGCAACTACTGCAACCACAGGAACCATCATAGCTGAGGACAGAAGCGTCGGCGATATTATAGATGATAAAAGTATGGCCATAAAAATTAGACATCAATATGTAAAAAACAGTGTAGATGGTTCGTTGAGAGGAGTTTCTTTAGAAGTATACGAGGGTAGGGTATTGTTGGTTGGTCATGTAACGTCTACTGAATATAAGGATGAGGCAGAGAAATTAGCTTGGGTGGTACGAGGAGTAAAAGAAGTTATTAATGATATAACTATTTCTGAAAAAAATGAGGCAAGTTTACCAGGAGATGTGTGGATATCGACAAAATTGAGGAGTAAATTTTTGGTTAACAAGGAAGTGCATTCAGTAAATTATAAAATTATGGTCTATAATAAAGTGGTATACCTTTTAGGAGTTGCAGAAACACAAAAAGAATTGGAAATTGCACTTAATGTTGCTGGAGAAGTTCAAGGAGTTGCAAAAGTTAAAAATTACATATTGGTTAAATCTGATATCAGAAGAGAGAGTTAATTACTTTGTTACTATTGCTTCTAGAATTATGAGGTAAATTTATGAATTATCTAGGTATTTTTTCAATAATTAGCTGCTAAAGAAATTTACAAAGCTCTTTTAAGAAAAAAGTTTTATATAATTTGGCTAGAAAAATAATTTGAATGAAGTATGTATATTAATAATCATCATTTATTTGTTGCATCTTATTAAATATTTAAGACCATTGCATAATAGGCAGAAAGAAACATATATGATAGAATGAAAAGATAAGTACATACGAAAGAGGAGGCAAAATGTCATTTTTAGTAAGAGAAGCAGAAGAACGTATAGAGAAGAGTAAGTTAGTGCGAATAGCAGGAGTGATTAATTGGAAGAGAGTGGGGTCAAAGATGGGAGATTTAGGGAGGTCTGGATATGGGCCACAAGGATATGACCCTATTAAATTATTCAAGGGACTGTTATTACAAGCATGGCATAATTTGAGTGACGAGGGGTTGGAAGAGGCACTT
>NZ_JAJBJD010000024.1 GCF_021811875.1 Candidatus Bandiella numerosa
AACTTTCTTGAATTCCTATTATTCTATCAGCTTTTATACCAAACTTATCGTTCTTCTTTATATGAATCTAATTTTTTAAATCCATTTATTGCATATCTTCCTTGCTTTGCATTTATGCAACGGCCTTGAGAATATTATAAATTATATTCAGACCCTGCAGTTATGGAAAAATATTGCGAAGGTACACCTAGAGATAAAGCGCAAGTAGATAAATTAATGGAATATTATCTAAAACGAAAAGAACCAAGTTACTTTAGCATATTTAAAAAGGGTTCTTCAGATTTTATAGGAACAATAATTTTAACTGGTAGAAATCAAAATTCAGGTGAAATGTTACTAGGATATCTAATAAATACAGAATATTGGGGAAATAATTATGTAAAAGAGGCTCTATATTGCTTGTTATTTTGCCTTTTTCCTTTAACTTATCAGGATATATCTTTAATTAGGGCTACCACAAGAGATGATAATCCAGCTTCTATAAATATTTTAGAAAAATTTAATTTTATACGTGTGGAAACAGTTGAAAAATTTGGTCATAAAAGATTAACTTATGAACTTAACACTGTAGAAGTAGCAAAATTTCATAGAAATTTTAAAATAGTTGATATTATTTGATATCAACCAATTGAAAAAACTAGTTATTATTTTTTAATAACACCTTTGAGTACAAAGTTTTGAATCGTAGTGAAATAAGCTTTAAAATAGCATCGTACTAATCAAAAAGCTTTTTCCTTAATTTTTTGATGCTATCTTTTGATAAATGTTTTTTCTTAATTTCTTCGTATTTTTTTTCAGTTTTTGCTTCTAAATTTTTCTTAAAATTATCAAATTCCTTTTGCACAGCAGAGTGTAATAAAAGTTTTATTATAACTAAACATACTACTGCTGAAACAAAAACATTCCACAGAGTCAAAAACAAAAACTTAAACATTTAAGCCCATTATTAATAACAAAGCTAAATATCTTACTATTTATTCTCTCTCTCCTGTTTTTCAATTGCCGCACCTAATATATCTCCAAGGCTAGCACCACTATCAACAGATCCATATTCAGCAATTGCTTTCTTTTCTTCTGCAATTTCTAAAATTTTAACTGAGAAATTCAACATTCTTTTACTTTTATCGTATGAGATAATTTTCGCATCTATTCTATCACCAACAGTAAACCTTTCAGGCTTTTGTTGATCTTTATGTTTAGATAAATCATATTTTTTTACAAAGCCTTTTACGCCTTCTGGAGCCTCGACGTATAAACCATCTTTAGTTACTTCTAAAACTTTACATGTTACTACTTCAGCCTTAACTAGTTTATCAGTAATTTCCTTATAATTGTTTTCTTCAAGTTGTTTTATACTTATAGTAACTCTCTCTCTCTCTAAATCAGAACTCAAAACCACCCCTTCAATGTCATCTCCAATTTTATAATTTTTCAAAGCATTTTTCGGATTATCATCCCAATTAATCTCAACTGCCGGAACTAATAAGTCTAAATCATTTTCCTTACCATCTTCCATGACGTTAACAAATAATCCAAAATCAACTACTTTCTTGATTTTTGCCTTAACTTTTGTTCCAACTGGATATTTGTCAACAAATTTTTTCCATGGGTTCTCTGTACATTGTTTGATACTCAAGCTTATTCTATGCTTGTCAATGTCTAAATCTAATACCACAGTTTCTACTTCATCTCCAATATTAACAAGTTTAGTTGGGTGAGTATTCTTAGTATTCCAATCAATTTCATTTAGATAAACCAACCCTTCTATCGATTTTTCAAGTTCAACAAACACACCATAATCGGAGATGCTTATAACCTTGCCCTTATGCTTTGTACCAACAGTATACTTCTTCTCTAAACCCTTCCATGGATTGTCACTAAGTTGTTTAAGTCCTAAAGAAACTCTTTGAACTTCAGGATTATATTTCGTAACAATAACTTTAATTTCTTGTCCTAAGGTAATTTTTTCTGAAGGGTGTGACACTTTATCCCATGAAATGTCTGTAATATGCAATAATCCATCAATATCACCCAAATCTATAAATGCACCATAGTTAGTAATATTTTTTACTACTCCATCAAAAATCATACCTTCTTTAATACCAGCTAAAAGTTCATTTTTAGCTTCCTTTCTTGAATCTTCAAGTATCGCTCTCCTAGATACAACAACGTTGCCTTGTTCTCTATCTATTTTTAAAATTTTAAACGGTTGCTCAATATTCATTAATATTGATGGGTCCTTTATAGGCCTAATATCTAATTGACTACCTGGTAAAAAGGCTAATATACCCTCAATATCCACAGCAAAACCGCCTTTATTGACCTTACCTATTATTTTTCCACTAATACTACCATCATTTTCACTCAACTCCTCAAATTTATTCCAAGCCATCTCTTTTGCTACTTTATCTCTACTTAACTGAGTGCACCCATTTCTTCCTTCTAATCTATCAATATATACTTCAACCTTATCACCTACTTTAAGTTCTTCTTTATTTGAAAATTCATTAATTGATACCCTTCCCTCACTTTTTAGACCCACATCAATGAAAATTGTATCACCTGAAATATTTACTACTTCGCCTGTGACGATAGAACCCTCTTTCGGTTGATTTTTTAAACTTTCCTCCAATAATTGAGAAAATTTTTCTTGTGAGAAATTTGGTACGTTTTCTATATTCATGTCCTTTTTTTTCGTTAATAATTAATTATTTTTAATCTTTTTTAATACTACTTTTAGCACTTCATCAATACTGATCTTACTCGTATCAATCAAAAAAGAACCCTTAGCTCTAACTAAAGGTGCGATATCACGACTTGCGTCCCTTTCGTCTCTGATTTTAAGATACTCAAGCACTGATGACAGTTTAAAACTTTTTCCGTTTTTTTGCAACTGTTTATACCTTCTATTTGCTCTTTCCTCAATCGATGCATCAAAAAAAAATTTATAATTTGCATTTGGAAAAACAACTGTGCCTATATCTCGCCCATCTATTACGACACCTCGCTTATTTTTTGCAAATTTTCTTTGAATGTCAAGCAGTGCATTTCTTACATTTTTCAAAGTAGCGATTTTAGATGCAACATCACTTATATTATCAGAATAAAGTTCTTTTAAATCTATTTGTTTATCAAAATCAATTTTTTTTATTAATTCTGTTAAAACATGATCGTCATCTAGTGCTGAATTTTGCATATCGCAGTAATATGCCACTTTTCTAAACATTAAACCTGTATCTAAGTAGTCATACCCAAGTTTTTCAGCCAATAATTTTGCAACGGCACCTTTTCCGGATGCAGCAGTACCGTCAAATGCAATTACAACAGTATTAGAAGTATCGTTCATTTTGCGTTATTAATATACTGAACTAGTTTTTCGACACTAGAAATCTTCATACCGTGCTTCTTAGAAAACTTAATCAAATCATTTCTTCTTGCCATGGTACCATCATCATTTATGATTTCGCAAATAACCATTGCTGGCTTTAATTTTGCAAGTTTTGCTATGTCGACTGCAGCTTCGGTATGTCCCCTCCTTTCAAGAACACCATTTTCCCTGGCAACTACAGGGAAAATATGCCCAGGAACTTTAAAATCTGCTATTGTTGAATTTTCATCAACCAATTTTTGAATAGTATGAACTTTGTCTATAGCGGACATTCCAGTAGACACTCCCTGCCTAGAATCTATAGAATAAGTAAATGCTGTTTCAAATTCATCTATATTTCTTCTTGGATGTAGTTTTAAATCAAATTTATTAGCAATATCTCGATCAATAGCGACGCATATTAGCCCTCTTGCAAACATAATCATTAAATTGATAATCTCAATTGTGATGTGTTGAGCAGGAACAATTATATCTCCTTCATTTTCTCTATCTTCATCATCAGTAATAATAAAAGGTCTGCCTAATTTAGCTTCTTCAATTATATCTTTAATTGGATCGAACATTTTTAAACTCCGTATATAAAAATTTTATTTTCATTGGCTAACTCTATAGTATCTTTACTTGCAAGAATAATTGATTTTTTTGCCTCAACGACTATACCTTTATAAGCATATTTTGCAATATTTTTTATTGTATCTGGCCCAATACAAGGTAAATCCACTCTTTTATCTTGATGAGGTTTGCACATTTTGATTAGTATCCCACCGCTATTTCTATTTCTATATTTAGCACACCTGCTGATTAATTCATTAGTTCCTTCCACCGCTTCCACTCCAAGCACTAAACTTTGGTCAATAATAAGGGCCTGACCCACATCATAACGTATAATTCCTTTTAGGATATCTATTCCCCTCTTTATATCAATATCCATTTGCTCATCAATTGGAACATTCGTCATATTTCCTTTTTGCGTTAAAATATCTTCAATTATTTCACTCGGAGAAATAATTTCAAATCCATTTTCCTCTATAAATTTTATTATCGTTGAATAAATGTTATTATCATTGAATCCAGTTTTAATTATTTTCGCGAATATTCTCATCCCAATCTTATCGAAAATTAACTTTGATAAATTAGCTCTATCAACTCTACCTGCAATAACAATTTTGGTTAAGTTATTTTTATTTAGATAATCAAAAATTCGGCTTATATCGTATGGTCTAAATGAATCATATACAGTATCCTGAAAAATTTTTTGATTTATCTCACCCTTTAATCCAATTAATTTTGACCTGATACCTTTTTTAAAGCATTCATCATATACCATTTTAGGCAACAATCCTTGGCCTGCAATTATACCAACGCCATCAAAATCTTTATTAATCATTTAATTCCCATTTATGGCTTGGCATACAAAATCCTCTTTTACCATCTTCTTCTAAAAAGTTAATTATCTCTCTAGATTCGTTGTTGTCGTAATTGTTTTTAATTATTTTAATTCTTTCGTCAAATCCTTTATTTATATCTTTACCAAAAATTACCTTAAAAATGTTCTTAATACTATTTATGGTATCCTTAGAATAGTTATGTCTTTTCATTCCAACTATGTTTATTCCGACAATTTTAGCTCTATCACCTGCAACACTTGCAAATGGTGCAACATTTTCAACAACAGCACTTACCCCACCAACAATTGCAAATTTTCCAATTCTAACAAATTGATGAACTGCTGCAAGTCCACCAATTATAACGTTGTTACCCAAAACCACATGCCCTCCAAGAGTTGCATTATTAGCAAGAATAACATTGTTTCCCACAACACAATCATGCGCAATATGAGAGCTAATCATTAATAAACAGTTATCACCTATAACTGTTTCCATATTTCCATGTTTTGTACCTGTATTTATAGTACAATATTCTCTAATAATATTATTTTTTCCTACTATTACTTTTGATTCCTCACCACTATATTTTAAATCTTGTGGAGGGTAGCCAATGGAAGCAAATGGAAATATCTCAGTGTTTTCCCCAATATAGGAAAATCCATCAATACAAACATGAGAATGTAACCTTACGCCCTTAGCTAATTCAACATTTTTTCCAATCGTGCAATACGGGCCTATAATTGCTTCTGAGTGAATTTGAGCGCCTTTTTGAATAATTGCAGTTTTATGAATCATATCTATCTATTTTACTCTT
Organism: Candidatus Bandiella numerosa; assembly: GCF_021811875.1. Classification (GTDB taxonomy): domain Bacteria; phylum Pseudomonadota; class Alphaproteobacteria; order Rickettsiales; family Midichloriaceae; genus Aquirickettsia; species Aquirickettsia numerosa_A. The sequence goes on from NZ_JAJBJD010000024.1 coordinate 5,591, forward strand.
TTACCAACATCGCAGAAAAAATAGCATCTGCCACCTTAACATTATCAACTTTAGCCTCACCACTCATTTTCCAAACATTTCTTCGTGCTTGAACTTGCTCAACACAAATATACAAGCTATCACCAGGTACCACCGGTTTTCTAAAGTGAGCCTTTTCTATAGACATAAAATATATTATTTGATTTTCAGTCTTAAAATCTTTATCGTTCACACTTTTTGATGCAAAAACTGCCGCTGCCTGTGCCATAGCTTCAATAATTAATACTCCAGGCATAACAGGTTTTTGAGGAAAATGTCCATTAAAAAAATCTTCGTTAATAGTCACATTCTTTAACGCAATAATGTTTTTATTTAGATTCAATTCTAACACTTTATCTAATAGCAAGAATGGATATCTATGTGGTAGTATTTTTTTTATTTCAGAAATGTCCAATACGCTTTTCATATTCTTATTTCATTATTTGTTTTTTTAAAAAGATATTTTGCCTATGCCAGTTATTTATTTTAATTGCCGGATAACCTCCTATCACCTCCCCTTCTTGAATATTGTTTACTACTCCAGACTTGCCTGCAATCATAACCTTATCAGCTATATTTAAGTGACCAACAACACCCACCTGCCCTCCAATCAAAACATTTTTACCAATTTTAGTACTACCTGATATCCCAGTTTGAGCTGCAATTATAGTACCCTCACCAATAACAACATTATGACCAATCTGAACAAGATTATCAATTTTGCAATTATTTTTAATTACAGTATTTTCTAAGGCTCCTCTGTCTATGCAACTATTTGCTCCTATTTCGACGTTATCACCTATTTCAACTATACCAACTTGTCTTATTTTTGGACCACCAGGAATAAAGCCAAATCCATCCTGCCCAATTCTAACCCCGCTATATATAGAACAATTCTTCCCAATCATTGCAAAAATTATTGTTACATTAGATTCAATACTAGTATTTTCTCCAATAACAACATTATCACCTATTACAGTGTTGTAGCCAATATATGAATTTTCACCAATCTCAGCGTTTTTGCCAATTATCGCTCCCTCACTAATGCAGCAATTCTTGCCAATTTTTGCAGAGGGCTCAATGAAAGCTGATTTTGAAATGGTATGAGATCTTATATTTTTAGGGTAAAATTTATCAATTAGTTTTGCAAAAACAAATTGCGGATTTTTTGTTATAATCAATGTAGTTCCATTTGGAGCATAATTTTTATCTTCTTGTTTTAAAATGCAAGCCCCAGCTTTAGTATTTTTCAGACTTTCTGTGTATTTTGGATTGTGAAAAAATGTAATATCTTGTTTAGAAGCATTATCAAGCGTTGAAGTATTGGAAATTAATATCTCACTATTACCTATTACTTCTTGAATGCCCTCTATATCGCTTATCAAATCCTTTAATAAAAAAGGGCCAGTTTTTTTGTGAAAAACTATTGCTCTCATTATATAAAATGGTTAAAAAATGTTTAAATTATAATTTAAACTCATTTTCTATATTTATAAACTATTTTTGTCTATAAAAAGCTTGTAATTTTTCTGAAAAAATACTATTTATGTATCTTCAATTGAAGAACCAACAAATAAAATGAAAGTATTGTCATCATTAAAGTCTGCTAAGAAAAGAGATTTAAATTGCAAACTAATAAAAAGAAAAGGTAAACTGTATGTCATCAATAAGAAAAATCCTAAATTTAAAGCTAAGCAAGGCTAACAATGCAATATGATTACAAATATCATATTGATGATATTCCAGGTAATTTAAACCTAAAAGGTGATTTAGCAATTGATACTGAGGCTATGGGCTTAAGCAACCATAGAGATAGATTGTGTTTATTACAAATAGCTGACGAATTAAACGATATTCATTTAGTGCACTTTAAGAACAGAAATTACAGTGCCCCAAATTTGAAGAAGCTTCTTATTGATACTTCAAGAGTCAAAATTTTTCATTTTGCCAGATTTGATGTCGCAATTATTCAAAAATACCTGGAGATTGATATAGACAATATTTTTTGTACAAAAATTGCATCAAAGCTATGCAGAACATATACTTGTCATCATAGTTTGTTAGAGCTTTGTAGTGAGTTGCTTGACGTGAAAATTTCCAAGCAACAACAATCATCAGATTGGGGAGCTCTATCACTTAACAAGAAGCAATTGAACTATGCAGCTCAAGATGTAAAATATTTACATCAATTATATGATAAAATGTGTCTTCTATTATTAAGGGAAAATAAAATGGAGATTGCGAAAGCATGTTTTAAATTTCTGCCAACAAAAACAAAACTTGATTTATTGGGTTGGCTAGAGCATGATATATTCTCTCATCAATCGTAAAATACTAAAATCAAAGCTAGATTATAGCGCGTAAAAATAAACACAAGGTGAATTTGATGTTAGCTTAAAGATTGTTTAAACTAACACCAATTAGATAGGTAATGAAACTATACTACTTCTTCAGTAGTAAATACCAAATCATAAATACCGGTGACCTTACCGTCATCCCATTCAGTTGTAGCAACATTTAATATCCCTTGCTCTTGTTGCTCATTGCTAGCAATTTTAGAGTCATTAAAATTAAATGCTTTAATTCCAAGGTCTTTTAATGATCTTAATTCTCCATCTTCCACGCTACCATTACTATTTTTATCTTGCCATATATAAAAATCTTTAAATTTATCATCCTTATCATCAAAAATTTTATCTTTGTTGGTATCAAATACTTCAAGCACTGCGTCAAAATCTGTCTTTGCATCTTTACTCCACTCTGTCATAACTATGTTTTTATGATCAGCATACTTTATGTTGTCGTTATAATTATAAAATAATATACCATCGTTTTTGCTTACCCATGAAGTCTTTGAAATTACTCCATTGTATTCAAAATAAGTATTTGAACCTTTCAAACTTATTAGTTCTATCTCTTTTCCCTCCTCAAAGGTAATCCCAATAGGCACATACGCCTCAATCTTAAAGCTAATTCCAGTAGGCACATCATCAAGCGATGTAATGGTTCGGCTTGAATCTGGTATATTTATACCTCCTGTTTCCGAAGGTTTTTTACACTTAGCACAAATACAAGAAATAAGTTTCATTGTAAGCATTCCTAGCGTAAAGGCACCTGATAACCATGTATATTCACTTAAAATAACCTTTTTAAAAAATTCAAAAACTCCATTATTGGACGAATTTTCTTTATCACTACTAGATACATTTTCTGTATCATTAATAGACGCATTCTCTTTATTATTACTCATATGTTTCTCCATAAATTGTTAAAATTTCAATGTGTTTAAAATTTTATCATTCACACACTATATTATTAAGTATATAAGTCTACTTATAGTTGTTCAAGTATTTTTATATAAAAAATGTAAAATACTCTAACCTTAGGCGTACTACCGGCTCTGATCGATTATAGAAAGACCATTGCATAATAGGCAGAAAGAAACATATATGATAGAATGAAAAGATAAGTACATACGAAAGAGGAGGCAAAATGTCATTTTTAGTAAGAGAAGCAGAAGAACGTATAGAGAAGAGTAAG
>NZ_JAJBJD010000150.1 GCF_021811875.1 Candidatus Bandiella numerosa
GCCTTACTTTGCCGTCAGCTTCCTTCCGCCAACTCCTCACGAAGTTAACCTTGCCTCAGCTAATGGACAGCTCTATATCAGCCCATGAGGGACTTGAACCCTCTACTCTTACATCATGCACGGCGCAAATATTATAAATATTTTTATATTTGGTTCATCTTATAAAATTTTTATTTTTTTACAAAAGACCCCTATATTTGATTTTTACGTTGATGAAAATGATATTTAACTTTTACTCCATATTTTGGGGACAATTCAACTGTTAAATTAAGCATAAAGCCCGGCGACATAGCCTGAAGACCAGGCCCACTGAAAATTATAACCTCCTAACCAGCCTGTAACATCTACCACTTCGCCAATGAAAAATAAACCAGGCACTTTGCTTGCTTCCATGGTTTTAGAGGATAATTCGTTGGTGTTAACTCCACCTGCTGTCACTTCTGCTTTCATATATCCTTCCGTATTATCTATTTTAACTATAAAATTATGGAGAAAGAAGGCAATTTTTTCCAATGCAATTGATTTATAATCAACTATTCTTTTATCAAATGCATAAGTTAATGATAAGTTATCAACAAAACTTTTAGGCAGATGTTCTTTCAGAAAATTACTGAGCAAACTCTTGTTATTTTTATTGGTTATAAATAATTCTCTTATATCTATTTCAGGCAATAAGTTAATAGTAATTTCTGCTTGTTTTGGTTGTTCCAAATAAGATGAAATTTGCAAAATTGCTGGTCCGCTTAACCCTCTATGGGTAAATAAAATATTTTCTCTAAACCGAATTTTTTTATTAGAAACTATACAAGGGATTGAGACTCCACTTAAATCTTTAAAAACTCCCAAATCTGATTCGGCAACAGTTAATGGTACTAAAGCAGGGCGTGGAGTAACTATTTGCAAGCCAAATTGTTTAGCTACTTGATAACCAAAATTAGATGCACCAAGTTTTGGTATAGAAAGTCCACCACTAGCAATGATTAATGATTGGGCTTGAAAAATTCCATGGCTAGTTTTTAGGTAAAATTCATCATTTTTAGTAATTACTGATATTGAATTATTAAGCAATAAAGTAACATTATGTATCTTACATTCTGTAATTAGCATATTAATAATCTGTATAGCTGAGCCATCGCAAAACAACTGCCCTAAAGTTTTCTCATGATAGGCAATACTATAACTTTCTACCAATTTTATAAAATCATATTGTGTATATCTAGCCAATGCAGAAATCATAAAGCATGGGTTTTCTGAAAGATAATTTTTAGGACTAGCGTTTAGGTTGGTGAAATTACACCTTCCCCCACCGGAAATTCTAATTTTTTCGCCAATCTTATGAGTGTGTTCAATAAGTAAAACTTTTCTACCACGCTTTCCTGCTGTCGATGCAGCCATAAGCCCTGCAGCGCCAGCACCAACAACAATCACATCGTATTTAACCGTATTCACTTAAGTGTTTTTTAAAAAATATTTATTTTAATGTATGGTGCGCAAAATTGTTTCACTTTTGCAAAGTTCGCAGCGACAAGAGTTAAACTATACCATTTTTCTAGTTAAATCATATGCAAAACTTAGGCTAAGAAGAAAAAAGAGAAGTGATCCTAGATGGTTGGACAGCAATGCAGCAGATTTAAGGTGTAATAGCCATTATATGATCTGACAGACAGATGCAAATATAAAAAGTCAATTTTGTGAATTTGCAAGATAAATGTCGCAATTGTTATTAGCGATGAATCAAAAAATACACAAAGAATTTTAAGAATTGCAAAGAGAGAATAAGTTATTCATGGCTGTATATTTGTCGAAAGTGTAAGTTTTTTTGAAGCCGTGGTGATTGTTTATTCTGGCGATTAGGCAATCGGCGAAATCAGCTTTGTTGTGTTCATAATCTTCGAGAGTGAGCCATAGGATGTTGTGATGCTCAAATGCAAATTCTGTTGTTGAGAAGATGATTCTTATAGTGGAGGTGATTTGCTCTTTAGAATATTTATATCCCCTATCTAAAACCCAGACTAGTTCGCACAAGACAATGTTGTTGATAAAAATAGACTGTGTTTCGCCGTCATATTTGGCTAAGAGCCTTTCAACGGCTTTTGATTGAAGCTCATCATCTTGAGTTATGTATCTGATGAGAATATTGGTGTCAATTGCAATCATTTATCTATTTTTAATAATTTCATTCATTTCATCACAAGATAAAGCTTTTTCAGGTTTAGGAAGAAAGCCTCTTAAATCCTTGAGAGATTTATTAACTGGGAGCATTATTATAAAATCACCCCTATTAATAATTTCAAACTTATTAGTAGCTTGTAACTGTAATTTGTTTCTGATAGTAGCAGGAATTGTTATTTGCCCCTTTTCATTCATAATAGAGTATAGAGATTTCTCCATGTGGTTTATTATTAACTATTTACATAATATAGTATTATATATGGTATAATACTATATTACAATCCCTATAAGTTATTTATAAGGTGTATATCAAAAGTGTGTAGTGGAATATATTAGTTTAGAGTAGTATAAAAATATAAAAGAAGACAATGTTAAATTATATAGGCGAGATTATTTTAGAAAAAGGCTATTTCTCGGAAGATGGCTGTATAATATAAATGTATACTATAAATAAAGACCATTGCATAATAGGCAGAAAGAAACATATATGATAGAATGAAAAGATAAGTACATACGAAAGAGGAGGCAAAATGTCATTTTTAGTAAGAGAAGCAGAAGAACGTATAGAGAAGAGT
>NZ_JAJBJD010000025.1 GCF_021811875.1 Candidatus Bandiella numerosa
TCAGCAAATCGGCATGCAACATGCTAATTTAGCATAATATTTTGTTAACTTTCTTGAATTCCTATTATTCTATCAGCTTTTATACCAAACTTATCGTTCTTCTTTATATGAATCTAATTTTTTAAATTCATTTATTGCATATCTTCCTTGCTTTGCATTTATGCAACGGCCTTTATCAACTAATAAAGCAACCATAATATCTGCTTTCCCAACATCTATTCCTAATACATTTGACATATTGTGCCTCCTAAATTAATAATATTAAAAGTTTAAAGCTAACCATGTGAATACAGAATAAACCTATTATTTAGGTTTTTCTAAGATACCGTCCAACTTTAGACTTTTATGGAAGGAGGTTCTTATCAAGTTACCAGGCTTAATGCCTTGACGACGCCTCAGAATCACTCCTTCCAGCCGTTATAAAATAGCTAATCTCATAACAACTTATTTACAAGTATTTATTCTTGCTTTTTCAAGATACATGACGGTGCCCTTTTAACATAGCCACTAACCTTAATATTTTTACCTATTGGCTCAAGCAAAAAGAAAACCTCATCATGAAAATAAATCAAAATGAGGTTTCAACTTTGCTGTATTAATTGCTGTTAGTATTATTACTGATTTCTTCTTGTTGCTCAGGATTAGAGACAGGACTATTTACATCCTGATATTTATCATCCATTTTTTCGCTTGATACATCATTTTTATCGGATACCTCTGCATTATTAGCATTATTACTTACGTCATTGCTACCGCTATTATTTACGTCGCTGCCATTAACGTTATTAATAATACTCATGAGTTTATCATAGTTTACATAGCCAGGAATTAATTGCTCATTCACTATTATAGTTGGAGTTGATCTAAAACCAATTCCTTTAGCAACTTCTAAATTTTTGTCTATCACTGATTGAACAGATGGATCTTCAATTTCTTTATAAAGTTTCGCACTATCAATATCTAAAGTTTTACAAATATTTTGTACTTTTTGATCAATGCTAGTATCACTGTTATCATCCATCAATGCGAAATGAAAATCTAGATATTTTGCTGGAGCTATTTTATATACAGCAATCGCTAATTGACTAGCCTTTAAAGAATCTGCCCCTAAAATAGGTAGGTCTTTAAATACTATACAAACATCTTGTTTGCTATCCACAATTTGCTTAATAACCTCAGACATTTTCTTACAATAACCACAATTATAGTCATAAAAAGTAACTATGGAATTTTTAGCGTTGGGGGTACCATACTTAGGATCATTTGCATCATTAAGTAATTGTTCTTTAAAATCCACAACTAACTGTTGAACTTTTTTATTGTGGGCATCTTGTTGTTTACTTACATGAGATTCAATTGCTGAGATAACAATCTCAGGATTATCTTTTAGCTCTTCTTTGATAATATCCTTAACTTCAGATTTAGTAATGGTTTCTGAATTATCAGTTACATTTTTGGAGCTATTATCAATTACGGCTGTTTTAGTATCTTCTGGCACTGTACGATGCGTCTTAGAATTTTTATAAAAGAAATAACCTAGAGAAGCTACTACTAATACTATTAACAAAACAAATATATTTTTCGATTTCATGGTAGTTAAATTTAATTACTTATACGATGGAGAATTATTGCACGAATTATTTAGCAATGTAAATGAATTAATGTAAAAAATATAATTTATTTATTAATAATGTTGAAAAAAATCAAAATTTATTGTAAATTTTGTGCAATATTTATCAATATCTCCTTTATTTTTTTGTTATTATTTTTATTTATTGCAAGTAAGATATCTCTATTTTGGCTTAATGAATTTGTTGGCGCAGGCTTTTTTAATTCCTCAATAAATTTTTTTGCAGGTTTAGTGCATACTCCAATAATTTTTATTCTAGAAATAATCTCATATCCAAAATATCGTGTGATTTTGTCAATGATGTGAGGAATCATCATTTGAATCTTCAATATATTGCAGTGATTACTGATTTTAACCGTAAGAGTATTGTCCTTGTTTTTTGAAAATTTAATATCTTGTGGCAATATCTTATGCTTTAAGTCATCCCCCACAATCAAATCCCAGTAAAATAGTATTTTATAGTATGGGGTAGTGTGTTTATCAAATACAGGCTTAATTACTTGCTCAACATGACTTTTTAACCACATTGTCAAATTTGCATTTTATGTATTAGCCAGCAGGAGCAACTGATTTCTCTAATGATTTTACCTTGTGTGCAAGCCTGCTAACTTTTCTCGAAGCAGTATTTAACTTAAGTACTTTTTTGGTAACGGCCTTCATGATCGTTGACTCTGCTATCCTTAGGGCTGGTGCAGCATTAGCTAGATCATTTAACTTAACTAACTCTTCAACTTTTTTTGTAAATGTTTTAATTTTACTTTTTGTCGCTTTATTTCTCAACACTCTTTTAACAGATTGTTTATGCGCTTTAATTGCTGATTTATGTTGTGCCATAATTAATTTTTATTTATCTTGAATAAAACTCTACTACTAAACTAGGCTCCATTTGTACTGGAAATGGAACTTCTGCTAAAGTTGGTACCTTAAGATAAGTAGCTTGAAGATTAGAATTATCAATCTTTATGTATTCTGGCGTATCTCTTTCGCTTCTCTCTTTCGCCTCAAGAACAATCAATAATTTTTTAGATTTGTCATTTACCTCAACTATATCATTCGGTTGTAGCCTATAGCTTGGTATATTGACCACTTTACCATTTACTCTTACATGCTTGTGAGTTATGAACTGCCTAGACGCAAATACAGTAGGAACAAATTTAGATCTATACACGAACGCATCAAGCCTTGATTCTAATAAACCAATCAAATTTTCACCAGTATCACCCCTTCTACGGCTTGCCTCAATATATATAGCTTTAAATTGTTTTTCTCTAATATCTCCGTAATACTTTTTCAACTTTTGTTTTGCTATAAGTTGTGTACCATATTCAGTTGCTTTCTTATACCCTGAAGTTCCATGTACACCAGGCGGATAATTTCTTTTGTTATATGGATCTTTATCTGTGCCCCATAATGCTGCACCAATTCGGCGACTAATGCCATACTTTCTATTTAATCTTTTTGACACTATTATTCATTGATTACATTTTAAGCAAAATATAATATAAAAACCTACTAAGTCAATCATTTATGAATATTTTTACCGAAAAGATTGCTTTTAGGAATCCAATTTTTTTAATAACGCAGATATATTGTTAATTTCTTCTGCAATTAATTCATACTCATTTGCCAATGATTTTTTCTCATTTTCAAATTGATCATAAAAATTTGCTTTTAAATCTTGTAAATTTCTATTTAAAATTTCTATTTCATCTATTAGATGTAATGATGTAACTAAGAATGCTTTAGTATCTGATATGTTTTTACTGTGGCTTTTTATTTCATCTACTTTTGAGCTTAATTTTTCAGTTAAATCTAACAATTTTTTTGGATTTTCACACGAAAGCTTAATCTGAGTATTCCCTATTTTTAATTCAACTTCTTGCATATTTTGAATTTTATTTTCTATTTAAAATATTTTTTAATTGATTAATTGATATGTCTATATCCTGAGTCGCATCATCGTTGACCAAACGATCATCTTTTTCAAATTGAATAACTGAAGTTTCAGTAGTTATTTTATCTGACATTTTAATATCTAAATCTTTTTGCTCTGATTGAGGCTTTATAATTCTGTTTAATTTATCTATTTCATCATGAAGCTTAGCATTTTCAATACTAAGACTTGTTATTTTTCTTTCCAAAAATTTAACTTCCTGGATCTTATTAATAATTGCTTCATGCAAATCCTGTAAAGCTAATTTTATTTTGTTATCCATATTAATAATTATTGCATGAATATATAGCGTATAGTAGCATACACCGAATCGGTTTAAAATACGATAGCTATAATAACTTATCAAGAGATTTTTCCAGATGTTTGATATATCATTATCTGAATTGCTATTAGTTTTTGTTGTTGGAACAATTATTTTAAAGCCTAAAGATTTGGTCAATATACTTCAAAAATTTAATAAATTAAGTAAATTTGATAAAAAATTGCCCAATAAAGCAGAAGGTGAAGAAGATTTTTTTAGCTTTAATAAAGCTAATCTATTTGATCAAAATGACAAGGTGGAAAAGAAAAAATGATTACGGATATTAACTTATCGAACACATAATACTTTTGTGAATTTATACTTGACAATATATGGGATTCGGTCTAATTTCTTGTCAAGAATGATTATCAATTGCAATTACATGAAAACCAAGTCCATAAATAAATTACATAAAGGAGCTTATTTTATAATAGAGCATTTTTCACTGGATAAAATACAAAAACTCAAATTAATGGAGCTAGGAATATTGCCAAAAATAAAAATAAAATTACTTAAAAACAATAATTTTGGCTCATCCATAATAAAATGTGAGGGCGTTAAATATGCATTAGACAATTCAATAGCGCAAAAACTTATTACTAATGAAGTAGTAAATTAGATTATAGATAATATCAAAATGAAAAAAATATCCTTTGGTATTATTGGCAACCCTAATTCTGGAAAATCCACAATATTTAATCAATTAACAGGTTTAGGGCAAAAAACTGGTAATTGGTCCGGAGTAACTGTTGAAAAAAGGGTGGGAGAATTTAAGTTCAAGAATTATAAAATTCAACTTATAGATTTACCTGGACTATATTCCTTAGGAATTGGTGGTAAAACATCATTGGATCAGGACATCACAATTAATTATATAAAAGAAGGAGATTTTGATTGTCTAATCAATATAGTTGATAGTGTAAATTTTAAGAGAAATTTATATCTAACTTTTCAATTAATTGAAAGAAGGATACCAGTTATTTTAGTTTTGAATATGGATGACATAGCTAAAAGCAAAAATATAAAAATTAATGAAAATAAACTATCAAAACTATTAAAATGTCCAGTCATTAAAGTATCTGCAAAAAAAACGGATGATATTAATAAACTAAAAGATTTTTTACTAAAAAATAAAGATATTAAAAACGTTGTTGATATATTTGATTTTTATCCAAAAAAAATCAAAGAGCATTATTCAAATTTAGAAAATTTTTTAAATACTGATGAATTTAGTGTAATATCAAATAGTGATAAAATTTCAATTCTAGAAGGTAATTATGCTAAATATAGTGACAGGGTTAAAGAATTTGCAAAAAATATTTGTAACAACATTGAACTAGAATTTGGACAAACATCATATTTTGTTTTAGTAAATTGTAGATATGCTTTTATAGAAAAGCTTTTCAAAAAAGTTTGTGAGCATAAGGACCTTAATTATGAGTCATTATCGGATAAAATAGATAATATCGTGTTAAACAAAATATTAGGTGTGCCAATTTTTTTGATTGTATTATATCTAATGTTTGTTTTTAGTATAAACATCGGCGGGGCTTTTCAGGAATTTTTCGCTCTTATAGCAGAGGCTACCTTCATAGACATACCATTATTAATTGCCTCAAAAATTTATACATCCGAATGGCTCAATATACTAATTTACGGTCTAGGCGGTGCAATTCAAACAGTTGCGTCATTCATTCCAATTATAGCGGCTATGTACATGTTCCTTTCTCTCCTAGAAGATAGTGGGTATATTGCAAGGTCGGCAGTCATAGCAAATAAAATTATGCGATTACTGGGTTTATCTGGACATTCTTTCTTGCCACTTATCGTTGGATTAGGGTGCAATGTACCAGCTATAACAGGCACAAGAGTGTTATATAATCATAACAAAAGAATTTCAACTATTATGATGTCACCCTTTGTATCTTGTACGGCAAGACTTGCTGTATATACCCTCTTTTGTTATATATTTTTCCCAAATAACACACAAAATATAATCTTTGCACTGTATATTATTGGAATTTTAATGGCAATATTCACAGGTCTGTTGATAAAAAGTGAGGCTCAAAAAATAGCTGACTCTAATATGCTAATAGAGCTACCAGACTATAAACTACCTAAACTAAGGGTTATAACAAATAGTAGTATTTTAAGAACTAAATCATTTATTTTTGGAGCGGGCAAAACTATTGTAGTAGTTTTTTTTATTATTCACTTAATAAATTCAGTAAAAATTCCTATCAAAAATGAAGCTGGGACATATAACAATGAAAGCATTATAAATATAATAGGGAAAAGAGTAACCCCTATTTTAAAACCAATGGGTTTAGAGGAAAAAAATTGGCCAGCAACTGTCGGAATTATTACTGGAATATTTGCAAAAGAAATTGTAGTTGGAACCCTAGTTTCTTTATATGCCAATGAATCTGATGAGTTTAATTCAGTAAGTGAAATTGAAATCTTGGCAAAATATAAAAAAGCATTTTTAAGTGTACCTGAAAAGATGGTGCGCGTTTTTACAAATAATTTTGATAAACTTTATTATTTAGATAACAATATCACTAAAAAGAATTATCTTGATGATAACGAAATAAGCAATAAAGTCATAAAAAATATTTCAAACAATTTTGATAATAAAATTGCCGTTTTGTCATATTTAATATTTATTTTAATATATTTTCCCTGTGTTTCAGTCTTTGGAGCTATATCCAATGAGATTGGTAAAAAATGGGCAATAGTTTCAGCTTTATGGTCCACCATTTCTGCATATTCGGTATCAACAATGTTTTATCAAACATCAAATTTTATCGTGAACAATAGTATAAATTATTATTATCTTTTTCTCGGAATAATGATTTTAATAATAAGCTCAGTTTCTCTACGATACTTCTATATAACCCAAACCAGAAACAATTAAGCGCTATTTTTACTAATTCACTCAAACAAAAAATAAAAATCTTTCTTAAGCCCCATTGCGATAAAAATATTGCAGGCTCTAACTTTCTATTCAGATTGCAATTTTAGTCCTTTACCTGCAGTTGATTTTACAAGCACAGCATGAATAAATTCATCAATATCGCCATCTAAAACAGCAATGGTATTAGACGTTTGATGCTGAGTGCGCAAATCTTTAACCATTTTATAGGGGTGTAGAACATAAGAGCGTATTTGATTACCCCAACCTATTTCTGTTTTCTCTGCATTCTTTTTATCATCCTTATCTTCAAGCTTTTTTAACTCTAATTCATATAATTTCGATTTAAGCATAGACATACATTCTTCTTTATTCTTATGTTGCGATCTACTATTTTGACACTGTACAACTATTTTTGAAGGTAAGTGAGTTATTCTTACAGCACTATCAGTTGTGTTGACATGTTGTCCACCAGCACCTGAGGAACGGTAGGTATCTATTCTCAACTCAGCTTCAATTATTTCAACTGAAACATCATTATCAATTTGCGGGTAAATCCACACACTGGCAAAGCTTGTATGACGCTTACCAGCGCTGTTAAATGGCGATACTCTTACAAGTCTATGCACTCCTCTTTCTGTTTTTAACCATCCAAAAGCATTTTTTCCATGTATCTTAAAAGTAACTGATTTAATCCCAGCCTCTTCACCAACTAAGCTATCAATGATTTCATATTTAAAATTATGCCTTTCTATCCATCTTTGGTACATTCTCATTAGCATCGAGGCCCAATCATCACTTTCAGTTCCACCAGCACCAGAATGAACTTCTAAAAAACATCCTTTCTCATCAAGTTTTCCACTTAATAAACATTCAATTTCTTGAACTTTGACAGATTTTTCTAATTCTTTTAATTGTGCCAGCGTCTCCTTATATATTTCTTCATCACCCTCTGCTTCAGCAAGCTCAATCATCTCTAGATATGCCTGTAAATTTTCACTTATAGATATAATGTTTTGAATATTCGTCTCTAGATATGTCTTTTCTTTTAATATTGCTTTAGCTTTATTTTGATTTGACCATAAATTAGGGTCTTCTGCTTTTTGCGACAGTTCTTGCAGTCTTTTTTTTGCAACGTCTAAGTCAAAGATAACCTCTTAGTAGCTCTAAAGACTTTTCTATGCTATCTTTAATGTTTAGAATTTCTGTGTCCATATTTTAATAATATACGATGTCCTTTATTGACACATTACCAAAAATCAGAGGAAAGTACAGAGAAAATGCAAATGTTGGCAAAATGTGTTGGTTTAAGACACATAGTATTGCTGATGTTTTATTCATTCCACAAGATATTGATGATTTAAAATATTTTTTGTCCAATAAACCTAAAGATATACTAACTTTTGTTATGGGAGCTGGTTCAAATTTATTAATTCGTGATGGTGGTTTTAAAGGAGTAATTATAAGATTGGGAGCAGGATTTAATTATGTACACCACAATGGGAGTGATGTAGTAGCTGGCTCTGCATGCTTAGATTTAAATGTGGCAAATTATGCAGCAAATAACTCTATAGCAGGACTTGAATTTTTTGCAGGAATTCCTGGAAGTATTGGAGGTGCATTGGCCATGAATGCAGGAGCCTACAACAATGACACATCATCAGTACTAATTGAAGCAAAGGCAATCAGCATGACTACAGCAGAAATCAGAATATTTTCAAATCATGAAATTGGATATTATTATCGCGGAAAAAATTTAACTAATGATTGGTTATTTTACGAAGCAAGATTTCATGGTAAACAAGGAGATAAATATGAAATACAAAAAGCTATTAAAGAAATTCAAGAAAAGCGATCTTCTACTCAACCAATAAAATCTAAAACTGGAGGCTCGACTTTTAAAAATCCAGTTAACCATAAAGCGTGGCAACTTATAGATCAATGTGGATTGCGTGGCATAAAAATTGGAGGTGCAAAATTCTCCGAATTGCATTGCAATTTCTTAATAAATGAAGGAGAAGCAACGGCATCAGATTTAGAGCATTTAATCAATTTAGCAAAAGAAAAGGTAAAGAATAAATTTGATATAAATTTAGAAGAAGAAATAAAAATTATAGGTAATCAATAATTAATTGCAATAACAACCAAAAAATAATGGCACTACTCCTGACTTCATGCACTTTGAGAGAAGTGTATAGAGGTAGGTGAGGAAAAAGGAGGAGAAAATTTTAAAGTCGCTGAGTAGTGCCTAAGCTAAATATTAGTTGACATTATATTATTTACTGGTAAC
>NZ_JAJBJD010000026.1 GCF_021811875.1 Candidatus Bandiella numerosa
TCTGATACTACCTCGCCTTTTTCTTTTTTTCTTACTATTATTTCAAAATCCATTTGATACCTGTATTGTTTTAGGTCAAAGGTTAGCACTTTTCCTATTTATACGCTATCTAATATTTATGCTTCCTCTATCATATATGTTTCTTTCTGCCTATTATGCAATGGTCTTTTTTATATGAGTTTCTAATCCCGAGTTGAGGTTTCTTAAACAGAGCGCAATCAAATCAATACCAACTGATAAGTTTCACCTATAGCAAAAACGTCTCCAGCTTAGAATTTAGTAATTTTAAACTTGAAAGTTCCAGATTCAATCTTCATATCATTTTGCCCTTCAAATCCATCTGAGCTATTTTTTATTTCAACTGCCAAAGTCTGCTCTTTAATATACTCCGTCCAACTGTCCACACTTTGGTTTATTATTTCATCATCACTAAAAATATTCACAATTATTTTATCTGTAATTTCTAAATCAATATCTTTTCTTGTTTGTTGAATGGCTCTTACAATATCTCGAGCAATACCCTCAAGTTCCAATTCTTTATTAATATCTAGATCAATTAATACAAGGGCGTCATTTGTTGAAAGAGCACTAATATTATTCTTATATTGCTCTTTTGCCTCTAATTTCAAATCAAATTCATCATGACTCAATAAGTTACCAGCTATCTCAATTTTATCTCCGACAATCTTCCAATCTCCTGATTTATTGGCAGTAATAATTTCCTTTATTTTTTCTGGTAATCTTTTTGCAAGCACTGAAAAGTTAATTTTTATTTTATAATCTGCATATTTAGTTATCTCCTCTTTTCCTAAATTAGCCCAACTTTTAACATTTATCTCATCTAGTACAAGTTGCTTTAGCTCTTCAGAAAGGCTACTGTCTGTCACTCCAATAAACGTAACTTTTGAGAGAGGTTGCCTTATACGTATTTTTTGATCATTTCTAATCCTAAGGGCTGTAGTGCAGGCATCACGTACCTTTTCCATATTGAGTACAAGCGACTTATTATATAAATACGCATCCAAATTAGGAAATTTTTCTAAATGCACACTTGATGAATCATTGTCTAAATTTAAAAATATCGCTTCAGAAATCATCGGTAGTAGTGGTGCTATGGCCCTGACAAAAATATGTAATACAGAGAATAAAGTGTTATATGCATATATTTTGTCTTGATCTTTTTGGTGACGCCAAAACCTTTCTCTAGAACGCCTAATATACCAATTATTCAGCACTTCTAAAAACTCTTCTGCAGATTTAGTAGCACAAACGGTATCATATTCATCTAAAGATGACCTTATTATTTCTATCGTATCAACCAATTTTGAAATTATATATTTATCTAATATATTTATGGAATTTACATCCAATTTGGCTTGAATTTTATCTGCTTTGGAATAAATTGAAAAAAAGTGAAATGCATTCCACAACGGTTTAAGCGTAGACTTTACAGCTTCTTTTATTCCATCTGCATTTTTATCAATCACTAATTCCTGCCCTCTCATCACTGGAGATGACATCATAAACCAACGCATAGCATCTGCACCATATTTTTCAAACACCTCCTTAGGATCAGGATAATTTTTGAGACGTTTGGACAATTTCTGCCCACCATCACCAAGAATCACACCATGGCATATACAATTTAAAAAAGGTGGTTTATCAAATAAAGCTGTAGAAAGGACGATAAGGGTGTAGAACCAACCCCTGGTTTGAGCTAAATACTCCACTATAAAATCAGCTGGAAAATGATTTTCAAACCAATCCTTATTTTCAAAAGGATAATGCACCTGAGCATACGGCATTGAGCCACTTTCAAACCAACAATCAAGAATTTCTGGAACACGTCTAAGTTTTGATTTACCCGTAGGATCCTTTGGATTAGGCTTCGTAAGTGAATCAATATATGGTCTATGCAAATCTTTTACTTTAACATCGAATGCTTCCTCTATTTCTTTTATTGAACCATACACTTCCATATGAGGATACTCTGGATCATCACTTTGCCAAACCGGGATAGGGCAACCCCAAAATCTATTTCTAGAAATAGACCAGTCCCTTGCATTTTCTAACCATTTACCAAACAACCCTGACTTAATGTGATCTGGTATCCAATTAATTTCTTGATTATTTTTAATCATTCTATCTTTAATTGCCGTCACCTTGACATACCATGATGGAACAGCTTTATAAATAAGCTGCGTATCAGTTCTCCAGCAATGAGGATAATTATGAATGTATTGCTCTGTTTTTATCCATAAATTTTGATTTTTTAACCTAATGATTATGTCTTCATTTGTTTCAAAGACTTGTTTCCCTATATATTCTTCAACTGGGTAAGTAAACTTCCCAGCACTATCAACAGGACATACTAACTCTATATCATTTTTTTCGCATAAAATTTGGTCATCCTCCCCGAAACCGGGTGCAACGTGCACTGCACCAGTACCATCTTCTGTTGTAACAAAGTCTGCGTGAAATATAACAAAGGCATTTTTATGACCTTTAAAATACCTAAATGGTGGATTGTATTTTAATCCCACTAAATCAGCACCCTTTATTCTTTTTACAATATCATTGCCCAATTCCTTTTCATATTTTGGCAATAAATTTTCAGCAATGATAATTGCCACACCATCCTTCTCTAGCACTACATAATCAATCTCTTTCCCAATTGCTATTGCTAAATTAGATGGTAATGTCCAAGGAGTTGTTGTCCAAACAGCAAGAAGTACTGATTTATATCCTTTAATGATTTGAGCACCATCAATTAGCTCAAATCCAAGAGTTACTGCTTTACTATGCTTTTCTCTATAAGAATTATCAATTCGTGTTTCGAAATCTGAAACAGGTGTTTCGCATGCCCATGAATATGGCATTACCTTCATAGATTGATAGATAAGCCCCTTATTATGAAGCTTTTTAAATGCCCAAATTACACTCTCCATGTAATTTTTATCCATAGTTTTGTAATCGTTATCAAAATCTACCCAACGTGCTTGCCTAGTGACATATTCTTGCCATTCATTGGTATACTTTAAAACCGATTCTTTGCAGTAATTATTGAATTTCTCAATACCATAATTTTCTATGGCAATTTTTCCAGATATATTTAATTTTTTTTCCGCATACATCTCTGCTGGAAGTCCATGACAATCCCAACCAAACCTTCTATCAACTCTTTTGCCACGCATAGTTTGATATCTAGCAAATAAATCTTTGATGAACCCTGTCAATAAATGACCATAGTGTGGCAAACCGTTAGCAAAGGGGGGACCATCATAAAAAATGAACTCTTCATCTCCCTTTAAGGTATTTAGAAACGTATTTTCTTCCTGCCATTTCTTTAAGACACTCTTTTCTATTTGACTAAAATCATCAGTATCTAACTTTATTGGATCCTTAGAATTTATGGTCATGAGATATATTTACTTAAAACGATTTAAAACTGTTATACTTAAAAAGTGGCATAGAAACGCTACAGGCTGACGTGGTGCCCAGAGGCGGAATCGAACCACCGACACAAGGATTTTCAGTCCTTTGCTCTACCGACTGAGCTACCTGGGCAAGTTAAGCATGCCAGTATCAATTTCTGGCGACCCCTACGGGATTCGAACCCGTATTGCCACCGTGAAAGGGTGGAGTCCTAAACCGTTAGACGAAGGGGTCTAAATAGGGAAGACTACATATAAATCTCGAAAAATTCAAATAGTTTTTTAAAAAAATTTGATATTCTTGCTATTTTTATTTTTGAGTCACGTTTTGTTGATGTTTAAATCTTTACCTAAAATGATTAAAAATCTTTATTTTAAACAGGTAACATATTAACATATAGCTGATAAAACCAACCATCATCTCAAAAATTAGCAATGAAAATTTACTCTCTAAATTAACAATATTTTCATATATATACATGAAAAATATCATGACTATTGATGCAAAAAAATATTTCATTATTTCAGGTATAATAAATTTTTGAAACTTAAATTGCAAAATTCTATGAGCAAAAAATACTAAAATTATAATATTTACCCAACCTGATACAACATTTGCAATTGCAACGCCAAAGTATTGCAATTGACTCATTAATGTAATACTTATTATGATGTTGATTAACATGCAGGTGATGGATATCATCACCGGGACTTTTGTGTTAAATTTGGCATAAAATTTTGTTTGGAATAATTTAATCAATATAAATGCCGGCAAACCAAATATTAATATTTTTAAAGTTTCTGACGTGTGAATAGTGCTATCATTTGTAAATTCTCCCCTTTCAAATAAAGTATATATAACATTTTTTGATAGAAAAAATAATGCTATGGTAGCAGGAATTGTAAACATCATAACAAGATTTATCGCATTATTTTGCAAGCTATTTGTAGCATCTTCATCATCTTTAGATTTAATTTTTTTTGCAAGCATCGGAAGCATTACAGTTCCAATCGCTGTACCAATTAGCGCAAGTGGCAATTGTACAATTCTATCTGCGTAATATAAATATGACAACCCTCCAGGGAAAAACGAAAGTATAATCATGCTAAACCAGGTGTTAATATGGGTTATTCCAGATGATATAATAATGGGGACTATATTTTTTAAAATTTTCTTGATTTTTTCATTAACTTCTATTTTAAAAAATTTTAGTTTGCACCCGTGCTTAAACAGAAAAAACACCATCCATAATAGCTCTAATACGCCACCTATTAAAGTAGCAATTGAAATGCTGTGTGCACTTGTTTCGAATGTGTCTAGAGTTATCAATAAAGCAATAATTACAATATTTAAGATTGCTGGTGCAATTGCGAATGGAAAAAACTTGTTAAAGCTGTTAAGTATTCCGCCATAAAATGCTGCTAAAGAAATGCAAAATAAATATGGGAACGTTATTCTTCCAAACAGTACTGCCAAATTATATATTTGAATATTATCTCTGAAGCCTGGAGTTGAATACCAAATTACCTGAGGCATAAACACAATGACTACCAAACAAAATATTGCTAGTGCAACTATTAATAATAAATGTACTTTAGATGCAAACTCTAAAGCTTTTTGCCTTCCATGATTTTTTAATTCTTTTGAAAATTCAGGGACAAAAACTAAATTAAGAGCACCTTCAGCAAATATATTTCTGAACATATTGGCAAGCCTGAAAGCTGCTATAAAAGCATCATTAAGTAAACCTGTGCCAAGCTTTGCAGCAATAACAATATCCCTAATATAACCAAAAATTCTAGAAATTAATGTACATAAGCTTACAACAAACGTTGATCTAATTAATTTACTCACTTTTTCAAACGATTGATTTTACTATTTCATCGTGTATTTTTTGAATTTTTAACTTTTCCTTACCCTCAACCAATACCCTAATCAGCGCTTCTGTTCCTGATTTTCTAACTACTATTTTTAAATCTGGGTTATTCTCAATGATATTATTGATATCATTGTTTACAGAAACTTTTAATAAAGGGTTTTTATCGTTAAACCTTATATTTGATTTAATTTGTGGATTGAGTTTAAAAATTTTTACTAAATCGCTTAATTTTTTCCCACTTTCAACTAATATGGCGAGTATTTGAAGAGCAGACGCAATTCCATCACCTGTGCTTGAATAATCTGAAAAAATTATATGCCCAGACTCTTCTCCGCCAAAATTTAAATTATTTTTAACCATCTTTTCATGCACCTTTATATCCCCTACTTCAGAATAAATGGTTTTTATTCCTATATCTTTTAAATACTCTTCTAGTGCCAAATTTGAAACTTTAGTAACCACAATAGCATCACCCTTCAATTTGCGATGAACTTTAAGATGAGTTGCAATCATCGCTATTATATATTCACCTGGAATTATCTGTCCTTTTTCATCACAAACTACAATTCTATCTGCATCTCCATCTAATGCTATGCCAATATCTGACTTACTTTCAAACACTTTCTCGCATAAATCTTTAGGATACATTGAACCACAATTATCATTTATATTAAACCCATTAGGTTCACAAGAGAGCTTTGTTACTTCACCTCCTAATTCCCATAATATAGTTGGTGCTAACTTATATGCACTGCCATTTGCGCAATCTAGAACAATTTTAATACCAGATAGAGTAAAATTTTTTGGAAAAGACCTCTTTACAAATTCAATATACCTACCAGGTGCATCATCTAGTCTTTTAGCCCTGCCCAATTTTGATGGTTCAGCAAGGCTCTCATTCAATTTTTCACTAAATATTAACTCTTCAATTTTTTGCCTGGAAATTATATCGAGTTTATGACCATCTTTATTAAACAGTTTAACTCCATTATCGTGATATGGGTTGTGTGATGCTGTAATCATGATTCCAAAATCAGCTCTTAGTGACTTTATTAAAATAGGTACAGACGGCGTAGGCATTGGGCCGACCAAAATAACATCCGCCCCCGTTGATATTACTCCAGCTGTTAAAGCTGGTTCTATCATATAGCCTGATAGCCTAGTATCCTTTGCTATCACGACCCTTCTTTTTGAATTCTTAGCTCCTATAGAAACCCCAATTGCTGTACCTATTTTTAAAGCAATATCTGCCGTAATTGGAAATTTATTAACTAACCCTCTAATTCCATCGGTTCCAAAAATTGACGACATATTTTTAATTATTTATTTTTTTGATTTTGATACATTGAACCTAAATAGCATCACATCACCATCATCCACAACGTAATCCCTTCCCTCTTGCCTTAATTTACCGACTTCTCTTGCCCCATGCTCTCCATTATACTTGATGTAATCATCATAAGATATTGTTTCTGCACAAATAAATCCAGTTTCAAAATCTGTATGAATTATTCCAGCTGCCTTTTGTGCCGTAGTACCTCTCTTAAAAGTCCAAGCTCTGGTCTCTTGTGGCCCTACAGTAAAATATGTATTCAGATTGAGAATTTTATAGCCTGCTTTGATTACTCTGTTTAAGCCACTTTCATCAAGTCCCAATTCATTTAAAAATTCTTTTTTCTCAGCATCATCACTAAGGTTAGAAATTTCTTCTTCAATTTTTGCTGATATATTGATGCTAACTGTATTTTGCTTTGTAGCTTTTTGCTCAATAAGTTTTGAAAATTCATTACCACTTAAAACATAATCTTCTTCAACATTGCATATATAGAAAAATGGTTTAGAGGTTAATAAATTTAGAGTTCTAACCTTTTCCTCATTACTTTCATTCATAAACATCCTTGCAGGATTTCCTGAATCAAGAATCTGTAGTATCTGGTTGATTAATGATACAATCTCGGCTAGGGATTTATATTGTTTTGCTTTTTTCTCAATTGTTTTTAGTTGTTTATTGAGGCTCTCTATATCCGCTAAAATTAATTCTGTTTCTATAATTTCAGTATCCCTAATTGGATCCACACTACCTTCAACATGCGTAATATCATCATCGTAAAAACATCTTACCATATATACTATAGAATCAACGTTTCTAATATGGGCTAGAAATTTATTACCCAGCCCCTCTCCTTTACTCGCTCCTTTAACAATTCCTGCAATATCTACAAATTCCATTTGCGTAGATATTATTTTTTTAGATCCTGCAATATCGGAAAGTCTTTTTAATCTTTCATCTGGTACTAAAACTAATCCATTATTGGGCTCAATAGTACAAAACGGATAATTGGCCGCACTCGCTTGTTGACTGCTAGTTAAAGCATTAAACAAAGTGGATTTACCAACATTCGGCAATCCAACAATTCCGCATTTAAATCCCATTCACTTATCTTAACTGCCACTTCTTAAGAAGCTCTTCAATTTGCCCACTTGTATTCAGATCTTCTATATTTTTATTTATTTCATTCACAAAGCTAGAACCTTTTTTAACTCCAATAGCATAGCTATTTTCCTCTTCATCAATATACACATTATCCTCTATAGATTCAGACTTAAGCTCTGGCCTATTTTTAATAAAATTTGGTGCCTGTGCGTCCTCTACTATTAAAGCATTAATCTCTCCAAGTTTGAGCTTTTCAAGCAAAAGAAAATTTGAACCCAAAGAAACAATTTCAAGCGAGTTATCAGAAGATTCATTATAATTGTTAACAAAACTCTCCATGGTACTACCTGTTTGCACACCAATTTTTGTGTTTTTAGGAAAATCATCTAGCGTTTTCACGTCATTATCCTTTATAGTAATTATAGCAAAAGTACTTGTATAGTACGGATCCGAAAAACTAACATTTTTTTCTCTTTCAGAATTTTTAGATAGACTAGATATAATTAAATCAATTTTGCCAGAATTTAATGAAGGAATAAGCGAAGAGAATTCCATTTCTTTAATTTCAATTTTTTTACTCATCTTTTCTCCAAGCATATGCATAAAATCTATATCAAAACCAACAATCTTACCATCTTCTGTATATTCAAAAGGAGGATAATCAGGACTCACACCCACAACTAAAACATCACCCATTGAATTACTTACATTTCTTTGCAACCTAGTTATAAAGAAAATTGCCAAAATAATAATGAATACAGCTATTGCTAATACTACTAATTTATAAGACTTACTCATAGTAAAAAATTGAAAAAACATTTAGGTACATTATACTAAATATTAATAATAACACAACTTTTAAAAATTTAACGGCCTGGCATTGTTAACTAAAGAGAGATAAAAGTATATCTTTATTAAAAAGCATTAGAATAGAGTTATAAATCATATCTATAGACTTGCTATATCGTTTAGTTTTTCTATGAAATCTAGCAAGATAATGACGTATTAATGAATTGAATGACTCAACAAGAGCAGTTTCTGCCTTGGCAAAGTAATGTTTATTTGATATTAAAGGCCGTTGCATAAATGCAAAGCAAGGAAGATATGCAATAAATGGATTTAAAAAATTAGATTCATATAAGGAAGCATAAATAAAGGCCGTTGCATAAATGCAAAGCAAGGAAGATATGCAATAAATGGATTTAAAAAATTAGATTCATATAAAGAAGAACGATAAGTTTGGTATAAAAGCTGATAGAATAATAGGAATTCAAGAAAG
>NZ_JAJBJD010000027.1 GCF_021811875.1 Candidatus Bandiella numerosa
GAATTAGTATAGAGCAACTCTAAAAATCTAAATTTAAATTAACAAAAAAACTTAAGTGGTAGTGCCTAGAAAAAAATAAACCCCAGGAATATTGCGCTGTCTAGCGAAAAAGTGCATGAAGTCAGGAAAAATATAAATTGGGAATTTTAATAAAAAACTTTCCAATCTGAAAATATGAGGAAATACCAATGGTATACCTGATAAAAATTTACTCATCATTCCTTAAATCCAGCTCAGGTTATATTATCATTCCATGGCAATGCTTGTGTTTTTTATTCGAGCCACATGGGCAAGGTTCATTTCTGGCAACTTTACCCCATGTGTTTGGATTATTTGAATCCATTTTTTGATTATCTATTAGGGAACTAACTTCTTTTTTGCTCTCATGAATATTGTCCATGGAATCTAGCTCATCTAAACTTGATAATTCGTGTGATATTTGGATTTTTGCAGATGTACAAATTATATTTTCATCAAGCTCTAAAAACATATCCTCAAATAGTTTAAAAGCCTCAAATTTATATTCATTCAATGGATCTTTCTGTCCATATGCTCTTAAATTTATTCCTGCCTTTAATCTGTCTAAAGAGTGAAGATGCTCTTTCCAAAATTGATCTAGGGTAACAAGAAAAATTCTTTTCAAAGCTTCATTAAACACTTCATCACCAAACTGTTTCCTTTTATTTTGAAAAATTTCTGCAGTTAAATTATCTAGATTATTTAATATTTCAGCTTTTTTTTGTCCTTCCTCAATATTAAAATCAACTGCATAAATTCTATGAATTTCATGTAAAATTTCTTTTTTTTCCCATTCTTCTTCATATGATTTATCTAGTATAAACTTGTCTATCAAATATTTATTCTGTATTTTCACTTTTTCATCAATAATATCATCAAATTTTTCTTCTCTCATAATGTTAATTCTTTGCTCATAAACAACCTTCCTTTGTTCATTCATTACGTCATCAAATTTTAATAAATTTTTTCTGATTTCATAATTTCTTGATTCAACCTTTTGCTGAGCTTTTTCTAATGATTTATTAATCCATGGATGCTCAATAGCTTCATCATCTTTAAGCCCAAGTTTTCCTAAAAAATTTCCTATTTTAACTGAGCCAAATATTCTCATCAAATCATCCTGCAGTGACAAAAAGAACTTTGTTCTTCCTGCATCTCCTTGCCTACCTGCCCTTCCCCTTAACTGATTATCAATTCTTCTAGATTCATGCCTCTCAGTACCAATTACAAATAAACCTCCAATTTCTAAAACTTTTTTCCTATCTTGTTGTATTTGTTGCTTAATTAATTCAACTTCTGAATCAGATATAGTTTTTCCCGTAGATTTAGCTTTTATTATAACTTCTTCATTTCCACCAAGTTTTATATCAGTACCACGCCCTGCCATGTTAGTTGCAATTGTAACTGCACCAAGCCTTCCTGCCTGTGCAATTATATCAGCTTCCTGCTCATGTAATTTTGCGTTAAGCACATTATGTTTAATTCCATTTTTCCTTAAAATTTTAGATATATGCTCAGATTTTTCAATACTGATAGTACCTATTAATATTGGTTGTAATTTATCATGAGCTTTTTTAACCTCTTCAAGTATTGCATCATTTTTTGCATTTTCGGTTTTATATATTACATCATGCTCGTCAATCCTGGTTACAGGTATATTTGTTGGTATTTGCACAACTTCCAAATTATATATACTTAACAACTCTTGCGCTTCTGTCATTGCCGTTCCTGTCATACCAGCAAGCTTTGGATACATTCTAAAATAATTTTGAAATGTGATAGAAGCTAATGTTTGGTTTTCATCTTGTATAGAGACTTTTTCTTTTGCCTCAATCGCCTGATGCAATCCTTCTGAATACCTTCTTCCATCCATGATTCTACCAGTAAACTCATCTATTATTAATATTTTTCCACCCTTTATTATGTAGTCAGTATCTAATTTGAATATTTTATGCGCCTTAATCGCTTGATTTAAATGGTGCACAATATTCATGTTTTCTATATCGTAAAGACCGCTATCTTTTTTTATAAGCCCTAAATCTTTTATTAACTGTTCAACCCTCTCATTTCCTTTGTCAGTAAAAAGTACTGATTTACTTTTTTCATCCAATTCATAATCATCTTCATGTAATAAAGATGCAATGTTATTTATTTTAACATACAGCTCTGGACTGCTAAATGATGGACCAGATATTATCAAAGGTGTCCTAGCTTCATCAATCAATATGCTATCAACTTCGTCAATAATTGCAAAATTGAATTCTCTTTGTACTAGTGAATTAATATTATGCTTTAAGTTATCTCTTAAATAATCAAAACCAAATTCATTATTAGTGCCATAAACTATATCGCATTCATATACTCTTTTTTTCTCTTCTTCAGGGGTATTATTAACTAAACATCCAACGCTTAGATTATGAAATTGGTAAATTTTCCCCATCCATTCTGAATCTCTTTTTGCTAAATAGTCATTGACAGTTACAACATGAACTCCCTTACCAGTTAAAGCATTTAAGTACACCGGCAACGATGAAACAAGCGTTTTACCTTCACCAGTTTTCATTTCCGTAATCATTCCTTTATGCAAAACCAAACCACCTAAAATTTGGACGTCATAGTGCCTTTCTCCTAATACCCTTTTAGCAGTTTCTCTAACAACAGCAAAAGCTTCTACAATTATATCATCCAATATTTGACCATTTTTTAACCTATCTTTAAATTCTTTAGTTTTAGCTTTTAGCTCATCGTCAGAAAGAGGGCTAATTTCCTTTTCAAAATTGTTTATTTTATTTAAAACTGGATTCAGTGATTTTAATATTTTTTCGCTTCTGGTACCAAAAACTTTTCTAGCTATATACTTTAACATTATGGTTATATTTCAAAATTTTAAAAAATGGATATTGATTTCATGCGTTCATATTAAATCATGTTTAGGCATTATGCAATGTTGTTTTTACTGATTTTATGGAACAAAAAAAGCTCCAAGATTTTCTCCTGGAGCTTTAATGAAAATAGAAAGTACGGAATTACTACATTCCCATACCACCCATTCCTCCCATGCCACCCATTGGCATTCCACCACCTGACATTGAGTCATCTTTTTTTGGAGCGTCGCAAACAGTTGCTTCAGTTGCAACTAATAGCGATGCAACAGAGACAGCGCTTTGAAGTGCATTTCTAACTACTTTTGTAGGATCCACTATACCTTTTTTAAACGCATCTATAACTTCATGATTTTGAGCATCATAAGTCATAGTATGTTTATTTTGTTCTAATAGTTTCTCAACTATTAATGCACTTTCCATGCCAGCATTCTCAATTATCTTACGAATTGGAGATGATAGAGCTTTTCTAACAATGTCAATACCTACAGTTTCATCAGCATTTTTACCTTTCATTCCATTTAACACTTTTGAGGCATACAACAAAGTACATCCACCACCAGGAACAATTCCTTCTGCAATTGCTGCTTTAGTAGCGTGGTAAGCATCTTCAACTCTATCTTTCTTTTCTTTTACTTCAACTTCTGTGATTCCACCTACTTTTAACACAGCCACTCCACCTGCTAATTTAGCAAGTCTCTCTTCCAACTTCTCCTTATCGTAATCAGATGTAGCTTCAGCAATTTGAGATTTTATTTGATCGCAACGAGCTTTGATATCAGACTTATTACCTGCACCATTAACAATTGTGGTATCATCTTTTGATATTAATATTTTTTTAGCACTACCAAGATCATCTAAAGTAACATTTTCAAGCTTATGCCCAAGGTCTTCACTAATTAGTTGAGCTCCTGTTAAAGCAGCTATATCTTCAAGCATAGACTTTCTTCTATCTCCAAATCCTGGAGCTTTAACTGCAGCAACTTTTAAGCCACCCCTTAGTTTATTTACTATCAATGTAGCTAAAGCTTCACCCTCAATATCTTCAGCAATGATTAAAAGTGGTTTTGATGATTGCACAACTTCCTCTAAAAGTTTTATCATTTGCTGTAAATTGCTGATCTTCTTTTCATATATTAAGATGTGTGCATCTTCTAATTCACATGTCATTTTTTCTGAATTGGTAACAAAATATGGTGAAATATAACCTCTATCAAAATTCATTCCTTCTACTACCTCTACTTCAAAAATATCACTTTTATTAGCCTCTTCAACAGTTATAACGCCATCTTTACCAACTTTTTCAAAAGCTTTAGCAATTTTTTCTCCAATGTCTGCATCACCATTTGCAGATATAGTAGCAACTTGAGATATTTCCTCAGATGAAGAAATATTTTTAGAAGCCTTTTTGATTTCATTAAGAATTTTTTCACTTGCAGCTTCAATGCCTCTTTTTAAATCCATTGGATTCATTCCAGCAGTAACAGCTTTAACTCCTTCTCTTGCAATAGCTTCTGCTAAAACAATAGTAGTGGTTGTTCCATCACCAGCTCTATCATTAGTTTTATTTGCAGCTTCTTTTAGAATTTGTGCACCTAGATTTTCAACTTTATCTTCCAGTTCAATTTCTTTTGCAACCGATACTCCATCCTTTGTAATTTTTGGCGCACCAAAAGATTTTTCGATTACTACATTTCTTCCTCTTGGCCCTAATGTTACACCTACAGTATCAGCAACTATTTTTATACCTTTCAGTAGTTTGTCTCTAGCTTGTGTTCCTTTGTCAATCATTTTTGCTGTCATTTTAAACTCCTATAAATTTATGATTTAATTATTCCTAAAATATCTGATTCCTTCATGATAAGGTATTCCTTGCCATCAAGTTTCACTTCTGTACCACCCCACTTAGCAAATAAAATCTTATTTCCTACCTTCACATCCAAAGGAGATATGTGACCTTTATCATCTTTTACACCAGATCCAACTGCTATCACTTTACCTTCCATTGGTTTTTCTTTTGCAGTGTCAGGGATAATAATGCCACTCTTGGTTTTGTGTTCTTCTTCTAGTCTCTCAACTAGTACTCTATCATGTAATGGTTGAAAATTCATTTTTACCTCAAAAAATAATTAGCTTTAAATATGCACCTTATATATATGTCAATTGTTTATTTTCAAGACTTTGAAAGCAAAATTTTAAAATCAATTTTCTATATTGACGTAAGTTATGGCTATAAAAGAAAAAAACTGCCAATTTTAGATTAAAAAATGGGATAAAAAGCATTTAATAATAATCGTCTTAAAAGGCAAGAGAAAATCATACTAAAGGCATTTTTTAGGATTAATTATTTTGTGTGATACCAATTTTTAGCATAAGAAATATCAACTTCAATTGGTATAGATAGTTTAAAAGTATTGATCATAATATTTTTAATTTTGACACAGCAATCACTTATAATTTCATCTGGAACTTCAAATAATAACTCATCATGAATTTGTAAGATCAAAAATTCCTGAAGATTTGGATCTAGATCTACCATAGCTTTTTTTATTATCTCAGATGCAGTTCCTTGGATGGGTGCATTAATTGCAGCTCTTTGAGCAAAATTTCTTAGGTTGTAATTTCTGTCATTAATATTTTCAATATAACATTTCCTTCCCATCAAAGTTTTCACATATCCATGCTTTTTCGCAAAATCAATAGTTGTGTCCATATACTCCTTAATGCCTGGGTATTGCTTAAAATATGATTCAATATATGAAAAAGCTTCTTCTCTTCCAATATTTAAACTATTTGCAAGACCATATGCACTTTGACCATATATAATACCAAAATTAATAGCCTTTGCTTTTCTTCTGTGTTCTGAATCAACTTTATCTAATGGAATTTCAAATATTTGACTAGCTGTTATACTATGAATATCTTTCTTCTGGATAAACGCATCTTTTAAACTTTTTATATTTGCAATATCAGCTAATATTCTAAGCTCTATTTGGGAGTAATCGCCAGAAATTATAGAGTAATTTTCCTTAGCAATGAAGGCTTTCCTTATTCTATTTCCATCACTTGTTCTTATTGGGATATTCTGTAAATTTGGGTCGTGTGAAGATAATCTGCCAGTTGATGTAGTGGTTAGAGAAAAAGTTGTATGTATCCTACCATCGTTCTTATTTATAGCTTTTTGCAAAGCATTTATATATGTGGATACTAACTTGGAATAATGTCTCCATTCTAAAATTTTTCTAGCAATTGGAATTCCTAAAGCTGCATGCTTCTCAAGTGTTTCAGCATCTGTGATATAGCCATCGCTTTTTTTGGCCTTCTTGCCACCTTCTAATTTTAACTTGTCAAAAAGTATTTCACCAATTTGTTTGGGTGAACCAATATTAAACTCTTCACCAGATAATTGAAAAATTTCATCTTGCAACAAACTTATCTTTTCCTCAAATTCTTTCCCCAGCTCCATCAATATACTTTTATCTATTTTTATTCCCTTATTTTCAATCTTAACCAATAATAAAAGTAGTGGCTTCTCAATGATTTCATATATTTCAAATTTTCTTTCATCTGCAAGTTGGACCTTTAAAATTTTATGAAGATTGAAGATGTAAAATGCATCATGATTTTTATAGTTTAGATTATAAAAATTATTCAGATTTTCAAAATTAATTTTTTGCTTACCGGTATGCAATGTATATGCAAGTAGTGAAATATCATCAAAGTTTCTAAATTTAATCCCTTTATTAATACATAAATGAATGACTAATTTTGCATCAAAACACACTTTCGTAATAGAAGTTTCTTCAAAAACCTTTTTAAGGCAGTTTAATATATCATAAAGATTATTATTACTAGAACCTTCGTCGTCAAAAGAAAGTAAATTTAACTGATTTGATAAATTAATATTGTATAGATAGCTTCCAAAATAACATGAAAATATATCACTGTTAAAATAAAAATAGAATTTTCCAAATTTTTCAATTTCAGGATATATTTTCCATAATTCATTTATTGTAATAACCTTTGTCTCAACTGAATTTATAACAGGAGATGGTTGATTTTTTAAAGACATTAGCTTATTTGTATTAAGTAATTTAAACTCATACTTATCTAAAAAATTAGCAAGCTTATCCTGAGTCACTATCTTAAATTTAAGTTGCTCAATATCGAAAGGTAGGTAAACATTTTCATCTAGTGTAACTAATTTTTTTGATAAAAAAGCTTCGTTTTTTGAATCTTCAAGTAAGTTTTTTATTCTTATTGGTTCAATTATCTCAAGGTTGCTGTAAATATTTTCTAGAGTCTCAAATTGATTGAGTAATTTTATTGCAGTTTTCGGCCCTACTTTTTTAACTCCTGGGATATTATCTGACGCATCTCCTGTAAGTGAAAGATAATCTGTCATTTGAGAATGTTTAATCCCATATTTCTCTAAAACTAAACTTGGGGTTATGTACTTTTTCTTAAGTGGATCAAAAATTTCAACATTATTTTGCATTAGTTGAATCAAATCTTTATCTGAGCTGATAATCCTAACTTTAAAATTTTTATTAAGAGCAATTTTAGTATACGTAGCAATTATATCATCAGCTTCAAAACCTGGCACCTCCACTGCTTTTACCCCAAATGCCTCAATTGCCTCTCTTATAATTGGAAATTGTATTTTTAACGCTTCATCTGGCTCCTCTCTATGGGCTTTGTATTCTGGGTAAAAATCATTCCTAAATGTTTTTTTTCCACTATCAAGTGCGATTGCAAGCATTTCACAATCATTGTCTTCAATAAGCTTTGCAAGCATATTAATGAAACCATAAACAGCACCAACTGGTATATCGTTAGAAGTTGTTAATGGAGGGAGAGAGTGAAATGCTCTAAATATAAAATTATACCCATCTACAATGCATAATGACATAATTAACTAATACCAATAATTTGCTTAACTATGCTGATATTTTTTTCAGCAATAGCTTTCGCTTTCATTGTTCCATTTTTTGCGATTTCTTCAAGGTATTTTTTATCTTCCATGATTTGAATCGTTTTTTGATGAATTGGACAGATTTTCTTTATAATAACATCAGCTAAAGCCTCTTTGAATTCAGAATTCTTCATTAATTCAAAATTTTTAACAACTTTATTAACATCAATCTCCGTAAAAGACGAATATATGTCTATGAGGTTTGAAATTTCAGGTCTATCGGTTGGATTATAGCTAATGCCTGGAGCATCGTCTGTTTTAGCTTTACGAATTTTCTTTCTTATTAATTCTTCATTATCAGACATATTTATTCTAGAAAGGTCAGATGGATCAGATTTACTCATTTTTTTAAAAGCATCCTTTAAACTCATAATTCTCTTTGCTTTAGAATCTATTGCAACATCAGGAATTGTAAAAATTTCTTTACCTACTTTCTTATTAAATGAAATTGCAATATCTCTAGTAAGCTCTATATGTTGCTTTTGATCTTCTCCAACAGGAACAATATTAGCATTATAAAGCAAAATATCTGCTGCCATTAAAACTGGATATGAATATAATCCCAGATTGGCCGTCTCTTTATTTTTTCCAGCTTTATCTTTAAATTGAGTCATCCTATTGAGCCATCCCATTTGTGTAAAGCAACTGAGTATCCAAGTAAGCTCAGAATGCTCAGAAATCTTTGATTGACGAAATATAGTTACATTATCTGGATTAAGACCAGCTGCAATATAAAGTGCAATATTATATCTAATATTTTCCTGCAATTCCTGTGGATTAAAATTTGAGGTCAGTGAATGCAAATCGACTATACAAAACAAACAATCATATTGTTGTTGCATTGCCACCCAATTCTTAATTGCTCCCAGATAATTACCTATTGTTATTTTGCCAGTTGGCTGTATTCCTGAGAAAACTCTTTTTTTATTATTCATACAATTTTTTATTATTGAAAGCTAGGTGATGATACAATAATATCGTGGCCTTTTCTAGGGATAATTAATTATAAAAGGCCGTTGCATAAATGCAAAGCAAGGAAGATATGCAATAAATGGATTTAAAAAATTAGATTCATATAAAGAAGAACGATAAGTTTGGTATAAAAGCTGATAGAATAATAGGAATTCAAGAAAGT
>NZ_JAJBJD010000028.1 GCF_021811875.1 Candidatus Bandiella numerosa
GACCATGCCGATTAAAAATTGGCCATTGGCTTTAAACCAATTTGAAATTTTATGTGGAGATTCAGGGTATGATTTAGTAACAAAAATAATTTAACTTACACAAAGAAAATGATTGACCCCCTGCCTTAATAAAAAAAGATTTGATGATAATCTACATCAATTGTTAATCTATTTTTATTTCTAATTCTTTTTTTTCAATTATTTTAGAAAATTTTATAAATGATTCATTTTTATGACTTATTAATATAATTGAGGTATCTTTTAATTCTTTGTAGAGTTGATTAATAGAAGCTAATTCACTGTCATTATCCATTGCATTAAATGATTCATCTAAAAATAATATATTAGGTTTATTAATTATACTTCTAATAATTGCTATTTTTTGCTTTTCTCCACCACTTAATACTCTTTCCCATTCACTTTCCTCATCTAGTAGCATTTTTAAATGGTCTATGCCTAGTGATTTTAATAAATATTCTAAATATTGAGCATCATTATATTCACGTAGTGGATAAACAAGTGTTGCTTTTAATGTACCAGCCGGCATATAGCTTTTTTGTGGTACGAACATTATTTTAGATTTTTCTGGGTATATAATTTCCCCAGATGCATACGGCCATATTCCTTTCAATGTTCTAAATATAGTAGATTTTCCACTTCCATTTTTTCCTGTCAATATATAGTTGTTTTTAAAGATAACTTTTGTGGTTTTTTCTAATATTTTATCCCCACTAGGTAGATATATTTCTAAATTATTTAGTTTAATTTCTTCACCCTCAAATTTTATCTGCAATCTCTGATTATTTTTTTGTTCCTTGCATTCTTCCATATTATTTTGAAATCCATATAGCCTTTCTATAACAGCTTTTAAGGTTGCTATACTTATATATGACTCTATCATCCAAGATAACGCCGTTTTTATTTCATCAAATGCTTTAATTGTTTGCATTAAAACTCCTAAAGTTATTGCTGCAACAAAATATTTTGGTGCCAATACTAATATTGGTAATATTACTGCTGTTTGATTATAGAATGAAACAAAGGATACTATTTTCATTTCTCTAAATATCATCTCTTTTGTATTATGAACTATCTTTTCAAACTTTTTTAATATTCCATCTTTTTCAAAGTCCCCCGCATCATACATTGCTATTGCTTCTGCATTTTCTCTTGTTCTAATTAGTTGATATCTAAAATCAGCTTCTTTTTTTTCTCCTTTATACAATATTTCTGATAATGGCTTACCTATTATGTGTGTTAGACATGTCCCTAATAATGCATATGCTAATGCAACCCACACTAAACATCCCGGTATATTTATTTTATATGAATATATTTCAAATTCTAATACCCCTGATAAACTCCATAATATTATTACAAAACTTATTAAGGTTGTTACTGATCGAATCACACCTAAAAATAGCACTATTGATATTGTTGAAAATTCTTTCACATCATTCGATATTCTTTGATCTGGATTATCTATCTCTTTATCTAATACTTTTGATAGGTAATAATTATTACCTTCGACCCATTTATTAATATACTTTTTTGTTTGCCACATCCTCCATTCTAATGCATACCACAGTTGTGAAACTGTTTTTAATAAAGAGTTTCCTATATAGATGGCAGCCAAAATTATAAATATTAATATTTGTTTTTTAAATTCTATTTTATCTAAGTTCTGCAAAGCATCATAAAATGCACCATACCATTTTGTTAATCTTACTATCAAATATACATTGAATAACTCAAATGTTATTAATCCTATAAGACCAATAATTGCTATTTTCTTTTTTTCGCTTATTAAAAATTTTATTACTAATTTTATCCACAAGATAAATAAATTTTCTCTTTTTTTCATTTTTTATAATCCGTTCTACTTTAAATGTTTAAATTTTTATACAACATATTCTATTTCTTTACTTTTTTCATTTAATTCTACTATCATCATCTCATTTATTCCTTTATCATCAACTACCTCTTTTGTTCTTTCCCTTATTTTTTTCCTCGCTTCCATTTTTGTTATTCCTAAATATTTCTTCATTATATAGCTTTCATACAGACTTTCTCTAAGTACTTCATATTCATTTGTTCTAAATATGCTGTGATATGATATGTGCCTTATAGCTCTTAATATGCCATATTCATCTTCTTTTCTTTCTGCTTGGTTTATTTTAACATATTCCTCAAATTCTTTTCTTTCCGTTGTTTCATCTATTTTGAGCTTTATATATTCTGATATTTTTTTATCCATTTTATTTACTACTTCCTCTTTCTTCTCTTCCATATTTTTCGTTATATTATTCATATCTAGCTCTCTATCTCCTACTCCATATTCTCCATTCATTATTTTTTCTATTGTGTCCTCCTTTATTAACCAGCTAAATACTGCCTTAAAGTTATTTTTTGTTTTCTTTTCTCCCATCAGAAATTGGCTACTATTTATTTTGCATGCATATTCCCTCCAATTATTTAGATCTCCGCTAAATGCTGTTTTATAAAGATTTAATAATACTTCTTGGTTCTTTTTAT
The DNA here is from genome assembly GCF_021811875.1 of Candidatus Bandiella numerosa. Lineage (GTDB taxonomy): Bacteria > Pseudomonadota > Alphaproteobacteria > Rickettsiales > Midichloriaceae > Aquirickettsia > Aquirickettsia numerosa_A. The sequence continues at coordinate 2,536 of NZ_JAJBJD010000028.1, forward strand.
TACTATAAGCTTTAACTGGACTGATTGAATACTCAAATACTTTGTTCCAGATGTAAACCATTTTATTTACTATTTCTTTTTCATTAACATTTATAGGATTTTCTTCTATTTTTTCCTTTAAAGTATTTTCTAACTCAACGTCATCCTTTTTATAAGAAGATCTATTTGTATAGTTATTTCTATTGTTACTTATTAAGATTGTTTCTTTTTGGACTGTTCGATTGTTTCTTTTTTTATTAATATTTAATAATGAATTTAATTTAAAGTAATCTATAGAGTACCATTTTGTGTGATTCCATTTTTTGGCGTTAATTTTTTTAGATACAATCAATCCTTCTTTTTCTAGAGAGTAAACAATTCTTTTTAAGGTAGATATGGACCAATTAAATTGTTTAGCCCAAGATTCTATAGTATTATATATCCACTTAACTTTGTTTAATTCTATATCACGGCCACATTTATTGAGCCAATAGTTTAGCTTAAATATAAAAAGTGCTTTTTTATATCCTACTGCTTTTTCTAATGTAAAATATGAAAAAGTAAAATCATTTAGAATCTGTGTTTTTTGATGCTCAAAAGGCAAGTAACCTGTAGGTTCGCCAAAAGTAGCGTCAAAATTATCTATATTAAGATAATTGCTTAATAATTGCATATTTGTCTCCTTTTTTGTTGTAAAGAAGCACAATAAAATCTTGCAAAATACACATAATATGCGTATACTTAATGTATCAGAATAAGGCGGGGTATTTAATTATGCTTCGCTTTTTTTTATTATCTCTTTTTCATTCAATGTATATTTAGTGATGTTATCATAATAATTAACACGAATTAATATTATTGCAACAAAAAAATAATTTTTTCTAATTTTTTCATGCAAGTAATAATTTTACATTTAATTAAATAAAGTGTATGGTCGAAATTAATAGTGATAAGTTATAAAAATAATGAAACAGAATATTTTTTTTTCTCAAAGTATAATAGCTTTAATTTCAGGAATCACTCAGTCAACAATTAGCAGATATATATCTAGTAATCACATAGAACATGTAAATGGCACTGAAAAAAGAAAAAAATATTCTTTTGAAAATGTTAGAAATATTATGAAGGATCTATATTCAGATGAGATGGTAGTAACAAAGCAAATACAAGTTTTTTTTAATTTTAAGGGAGGGACTGGTAAAACAAGTCTTTGTTATCAAACTTCAATATTATTTTCATTATTAGGCTTTAAAGTATTAGTATTAGATTGTGATCCTCAGGGACATTTATCATATTCTTTCGGATTTAGTGAAGAAGAAGATAAAATGACTCTGTATGACGTTATAGTGAATAAGGTAGGTATAGAGGAAACTATAAAACCTGTCTACCCTGGTTTAGATATTATTCCTGCTAACATATCTTTAACAAGATTAGAATTGCCAATTAATCAAATGCCTAACCGAGAAAAAGTGCTATCAAAAATACTAGAGGGGGTGAAGCAAAAATATGACTTTATTTTCATTGATACAAATCCTACAATAAGTACGGTTAATAGAAATGCTACGTTAGTTGCTGATGTGCTCAATGTTGTATGTGAAACGCAATACTACAGTTTGAAGGGTTTAGAGATATTAATGAGTGAAATAGATGATTTCTCAGATGCTATGGAAAAGAAAATTAACTATGTTATTATCCCCAATAAATATGAATCTAAAACTGCGACATCTCAGGAAGTACTTGGAACATTAAGAAAAAAATATGGGAGTTATGTAATGGAATCAATTATTAGGAAATGTGAAGATATTAATATTTCTGCTAAGAAAAAATTACCAGTAATTGGATTTTGTAATAAAAGATCGATAGCAGTTGAGGATGTGTTAGATTTAACAAAAGAAATGTTAAGAAAATCTACAGTAAATAAACAAGGAGTAATTTTAGATGAAAATTGATAAAGCAAAAGTAAGGTATTTAGAAGAGGATGATAATTCTCAAAATAAAATAGCTAATAAAAATTCCAGAGTTAGCAGTTATACTGAAGACTTTAAGGGAGAATATTATAATTTAAAATTAGATAAATTAATTCCATTCAAAAATCAAGCACGGGTATATTTTGACCAAGAAAGCCTTGAGTCATTAGCGCAAACAATAAAAGAGCATGGTATACGCCAACCACTTACAGTAATACCATCTGATGAAAAGAGTGGATATTATGAAATTGTGAGTGGAGAAAGAAGATTTAGAGCGGCTAAGTTAGTAGGTTTATTAACTGTTCCATGTATCATAATACATGATAAAAAGAGAGCTGAAGAAATATCAATAATAGAGAATATCCAAAGAAAAGACTTGCACCCAGTAGAATTGATGAAAGCATATTCTAATTTGCTAAACAATAGTATATGTAGTTCCTATAGTGAGATAGCAAAAAAAGTAGGGGTATCAAAATCTTCTGTAGTAGAGATTATGAATTTAAGAAATTTAGCGGAAGAAATAAGAATTTCATTAGTTGAAAATGAAATAAAGGCCAGAGATTTTTTAAGAGAGTTATGTCATGCAGAGGAAGAAAAAAGAAGAAAGTTAGTTGAAGAATATTTGGTAATCAAAAATAAAAAGAAGCTATCAAACCCAAAAAGGTCAATTAAAACCAGGTCGAAGGTACTTGATATTTATATTAACAACAACCAATTAGAAGTAGTAATAAATAAAATTGAACAATTGACAGAAAAGCAAAAAGATGAATGTATTAAACTAATTCAAGACATTTTAGAGTAATTGAAATTATAAAAGCGGTCGCAGTTGCGACCGTATTAAAACAAAAGAATTTGGAAGAAGTTTTTATTTTGGCACCGTCAAGTCCTTTTGATACCATCTTTAAAGTCAAATAAAAAATCATCAGTTTTCAGTGAATGGTTAAAGCAGTAAAAAATTTTATATCTGCACATTAAGAATTTCATGTAATTGCCCTGCCATGCACTAACTGATTGTAAGCACGTTGCTTCACCTTTTTTACTCCCTCGTATCGCTTTTCCATCTATTACTATTTGCTCTACTTTTTTCCTTTATTTATAATTTTTTTTGCGTTATTTCTTAATTTATCATGCGCCAAGCAAAACAACCCACAAAAGTTAATTTAGCGCCAACCTAAATGACCCACCCCAGCGCCAAGTAGACCTCCACTTCATAAGTGATTAAAAAGACTAATTTAATGATGATATATAATATGGCAACAACACGAGAAAAAACATAGCCTTGACTTGTAAGATTTGGTTCACAACATTTATCAAAGGTAAAATTCGCCTTCCGTACATAAAGACGAGGTATGCTTGTTAATCACCGACTTTAATAAAATCGCCAACCCACTGTGAATCCTAGCTTTATTCTGCAATATATGTATAAATATTTCAAGACAAATTATGAATTAAATACGTCTTTTTTGATTGAAAACGAGCTAAAGCAATAATAAGTGTAAATAGGCATTGTCAGGAGGGCTGCAACTAACCCCAATATCTGTCTTCTTCATCTAGAGATTGAATTGTAGTATCATCAGAAAAGCAATGTCTATCATCAGCTGCAGTAGCAATTTTATGAAGTAACTCATACATTGAATCATCTAAATCCTTTTTGTTTTTATATTCTACCTTTAAAATATATTCTCCATCACCAAGTTTTTTATAAGCAGAATCGTAATCAGGGAGAATCCAACTTTCAATTTCCTCAATAACTTTCTTTTTCCCTCTTACATATTTTGTATTGTTTTCTATATTTAAAGAAAGTTTAACTCTCATGAATTTTTTATGATTGTCCAAATCAGCATTATTTTTCTTTTTATTTTTCATATTGCGAACTTTAATAAAAGAAAAGAGAGTAGGGTAGGTGACACCTAGAATTTTAGAGATAGAAAGCATTGATACCTTTTTATCTAGTAACTCTTGAATTTGTTCTTTATGAGGTTCTAATTTAGATTTGCCAGCTCCTTTAGGTCTACCAAGCTTAACTCCTTGGGCTTTTTTTGCAGCAAGTGCTACTTTTGTTCTGTCACTAATTAAATCTCTTTCAAGTTCTGCAAATAACCCAAACATTGTAATTGAGACCTTAGATTGGATAGAGTGCTTATTTTGCAAATTGATACCTTCCTTGATAGTAATAAGCTTTACTTTTTTTTCAATTAAGCAATTAACAATTTTTAAAATTTCTGAAAGACTTCTACCCAGTCTTGATAATTCAGTAATGATTAAAATATCATTTTCTTGAAGAGTAGCAAAAACTTCATTAATTTTTCGCTCATTTTGATTTTTTCTTGAAGAAATTTCAACTTCTATAAATTTATCAACAATAAAACTGTTTTTTCTAGCAAATTCATTAATAGAATTTTTTTGATTTTTTAAATCTTGCAAAGAAGTAGAGATTCTAATATATCCTAAGATCATTAATCACAAGGAGTAAAGAGATTGTTATTAATGGCAGATTTATCAAAAGAAAAAGTCTGCTTATATCCCAAATTATAATTAAGTTTAGAAATAAGAGAATCAGAAAAATCTGTATTTTTAAGTTCATATTCTTCAAGAGCGAGCCAAAGCACGTTATGATATTCAAAAGCAAATTCTTCAGTAGAAAGTATAATTCTAATAGTTGATGAGATTTGTTGTTGAGTGTATTTATAACCTTTTTCTAAAACCCAGATAAATTCACATAAAACAATATTATTTATAAAAATAGATTGGGGTTTATTGTTATAAATTGCCAATAAGTTTTCAGCAGCTTCGGCTTGTTGCAGATCGTCTTGAGTTATATACCTGACAAGAATGTTAGTATCAATTGCGATCATTTACTTATTTTTAATAATTTCATTCATTTCATCGCAAGATAATGTTTTATCAGGCTTAGGAAGAAATCCTTTTAAATCTCTCAGAGATTTATTAACTGGGAGCATAATAATAGAATCACCCTTATTAATGAACTCAAATTTATTACTAGCTTTTAGTCGTAGTTTATTTCTAATAAGTGCAGGGATAGTTATCTGTCCTTTTTCATTCATAGTAGAGTATAAAGACTTTTCCATAAGAATAATGTATAAATTAACATATAGTATATATTTATAGCAATAGAAATATAATAGCAACCAGTTATTAAGTAGATGCACTACAAAAAAACAAAGTGTAGTAATATCTCTTAATTAAGGGTAAAATAAGAGCAAAAATTAGAGTAAAAAAGAACTTTGTTTAAGAAAAGGTAAAAAGCTATTTATACTTTATAATAATAGACAAGAAAAAGCAACTATTCATTGGTAAATAATCTCTTTATAAAACGGCCGTTTCTTTTTTATAACATGAACTTGTATTTTGCCTGATTGAATCTCCCTTTTTTAAATAAAACATTTTTTTCTATACCTTCTTTTAAATCCCTGCTAGCTGTTGCCGAAGAAATATCTTTATGTAAGATTATATACTCCTTTCTAGTAAACCAGTCTTTTAAATACTCCTTAGCATAATTTAGCCTTTCTGCAACAGTATTAATTTGCGAAGTTATAGTTTCTGTGTACAGTTTTAGAGTTATTAAAATTTGTTCTAAAGAAAACTCAATAAATACAGTAGATTCTCCATTTTGATCACATACTCCCAGAGACTCATAATACTGTTCTTGATTTTGCTTAATGATAAATTCTACAGGAATGTACCCAAATATTTGATTTTCCCTCATTAGTAATAGTTGCTGCCACAACCTTCCCATTCTACCGTTCCCGTCTAAAAATGGGTGTATAAACTCCATTTCATAATGAAATATACACGCTTTTAACAGCCATGAAGTCTCTTTATCGATTTTTAAAAAGTTAAATAAGTTTTCCATTAAACTGGCAACTCTTTTAGCTGGTGGCGCTATATGTGCCAATTTTTGTTTTTTAAAAATACCAACCCCAGTAATTCTCCATTCGCCAACTGTATCCAATAAATTTTTCATAAGTAGAGCATGGGCTTCTTTAAAATCCTGTATATCCAAGGGGTTCCATATATGAAGTTTACTATAAACTTCAATAGCATTTTTTACTTCTATTATATCCTTTTTTGGCGCCAAAACCCTCTTTGCATTAATAATAGAGGTAATTTGCTTTTCATTAAGCATGTTACCTTCCATAGCGAGAGATGCTTGAATTGTCTGAATCATATTCTTGCGACGTAGCTCTATAGGAGGAGGTGATAATTTAGCTCCCTTCAATAGTCCAAGCTCATGTCCTATCTTATGAGAAAGAGTTAAAATTTTAGAGGTAATTTTAAAGGGAGGATAATATTTCATAAGTGATAGTATCATATGATACTATCACTTTCAATACCTAGTTATACTTTGTAAATAACTTTATTTAATCGAGTAGAGAGGCGCATTGCAGCACCTCGCTCTCACACCACCGTACAAGCGATGTCGCATAGGGCGGTTTCAGATTTGTGTTTACCAAAAGCAGAGTACATAGAGAAGAGATTAATCTTCTCAA